>CACXHH010000261.1 GCA_902767455.1 uncultured Eubacteriales bacterium | reverse complement strand
TGCGTTGTGATGATTTACAGTTTATTTTCACACCAGCAAAACAGTTAACGTGGGGTAAGGCATACAAGTTCGCGAAAATATCAGGTGACGTAAATACACGCGGTGGTATTTCTGCTATTGGTGAAGACCAAAAAATTCAAATTATGGGTAATGTTAATTACACTTATAACGGTGTAACTTATGATAACGTCACACCTTTTATCATTCAGTTATACAACGATTATCTGTATATAACTTTTAAGGGTGCATTACCGTATAACAACGGAACACTTTTAAATCCTACATTTAATTATATTAATATTCGTGGCGGATTTAATATGAGTATTGATGAGAACAATTGTTAAACCGCTTTAAATGCCATTTAAACGCGTTCTAATTAGTAAAATGAATACGTTATCATTTGAACATTAGGACGCGTTTTAAGGCTATTCTGACGCGTTTTAAATGTATTGTGCAAATTGCACAATCCGGTGACGTGCAGCAGATCATTTTTATTATGCAATTTGTCAATGAGGTGCAATATGGAAATATACGATAGTAACGGGTTTTTAAATATACCTGAAATAGCAAACACAGAACAATTTATAAAATGCATTATCGGTGGTCGTGGTATTGGTAAAACATACGGTGTTATGGATTATCCATATAAACGTGGTGAAAAGTTTGTTTTACTCCGTACAACACAAAGTGAAGCAGAATTTTTATATAATGATGACTTCAATCCTTTTAAGTCATTAAACCGTGATAAAGGGTATGATGTTCACTGTGAACGACTTAATCAATACATGGGTATTTTTTACGAAATGGTAGACGATGTTAAAAAGATAATCGGCTATGTGTTAAGTCTGTCATGTGTGTCAAAAATCCGTGGATTCGACGCGTCAGACGTTGCCCGAATTATCTATGATGAATTCATACCAGAATCACACGTGAAGAAAATTAAAAATAGTGGTTTCGCATTGTTAAACGCATACGAAACAATTAACCGTAACCGTGAACTTTTCGGACAAAAACCATGTGAACTTTGGTTGTTGTCAAATGCAAATACTGTTGACAGTGATATACTTCTCGAATTGAACATTTTACCGTTGCACGACAAAATAAAAAATTCGGTTGCTATGGACGAAAATATATTATTGATTGAACCGTGTGAAAGTCCAATATCATATAGAAAATCACAGACAGGAATTTACAAACTATCACGGTCGTTTAATTCAATGTCACTTGATAATAAATTTGTTGGACATTATGACGGCAACATTAAATCAATGTCATT
This sequence comes from uncultured Eubacteriales bacterium, assembly GCA_902767455.1. GTDB lineage: Bacteria > Bacillota > Clostridia > Christensenellales > Borkfalkiaceae > UBA4636. Next base: position 1,003 of record CACXHH010000261.1, on the reverse strand, counting down.
AAAAAATTCCGCGTTGTGGATAACGTTTAACGAACTACAATTCTATACTTTCAAAGACAACAACTTAGTGTATGTCACAATGTATAAACGCAAACATGATAAACCGCTATATAGTTACGGTGAATCAGATTATGAAAAGAAGAAATTTAAAAACGAATGCGGTTCACTTTTCAATCTTTATCTAAGCGGTGGAATGTATTTCGAGAATACAAAGTGTGAAGCACTATTCACTCGAATTTGGGAAACATAAAAAGAACACCGTCACTTTCGTGGCGGTGTTCTTTCGGCAAATAAGAAGGACTATTAGGAATAGACGAACGTCTTAGTCGTTAAGAAGTGGTGAATCATCAGGAACAAACACACACTGTATGAATTCGCGTCCGTTCTTTGACTTTCCTGCGTCAATAAGACAATGGTTTACGTTCTCACCGTTCGACTTGAAAAAGTCAATCATGTCAACGAACGACTTAATGAAAGTAGAGGAGTTCGTACCGTAAACGTTGTTGTCGGGTGTCTTAATAGCAAGGATCGTTGTGACCTTTTCGTCACCGTTCTTTGTTTCGCTAATGTCATCATAAATACAATATGCGTCGATTGTGATTACCTCACCTGCCTTGTCGCTCATTTTCTGCACGTTAGGTGCAAGTGTAAGAAAATACTGCTGTGTTGTTGTAAGTCCGTCAGATGTTCTTGAAACCTTAATCATGTGTAATTACCTCCGTAAATTAGAAAATAGATGTTTCCGTGTCTGTGTCTGTGTCCTTCTCGTTATCTTCACCGAAGATAACATTTCTAAGTTTGCCAAAAGCAATTGTTGCGGTTGCACCAACTACCATAGACGTCATTGGTGAGTTACCTTCTGTTGACTTCAAAATCAATTCTAATGCTTCAGTCGTGAAATGTTCGAAGTCATCACGTGTCATTAAGACAACGCCTTCTTTTCTGTTCATAAAATGCACCTCGTTTAAAGTCCGCCGACTATGTAATAACTTAATTATAAACT
>CACXHH010000260.1 GCA_902767455.1 uncultured Eubacteriales bacterium | reverse complement strand
TGTGCAATTCGTGAAAACAACTGCTTTGCCAGCGGTCCCGTAACTATAAACGCCGCCGCCATATTTCGCACTGTTGTCAGCTATAAGCGTATTCGTAACCTTAGCCGCGCCCTTACCGGCTACGTACAAGCCTCCTCCTGACGTCGTAGCCGTATTACCGACGATTGAACTGTTCACAATATTCGCTACCCCAGTCGCAACGTACACGCCTGCGCCGTGCGTATTGCTACCGCCCGTAATAGTAAGGTTCGCGAGCGTGTATTCGTCGCTGTCGGCGCCTAGGAAGCGAATCACTCGGCTCGTTCCGCTACCGCATAGCGTTACTTTGCTTTCCCCTCCGTCGATGGACACGCTCTTATCGATTAGCAGTTCCGAGTCGACCGTTATTATCTGCCCGGCGAGCGCGGCGACGAAGGTTACTGTTTCTCCAGACGTCGCGTATGCGAGCGCTTCGCGAAGCGAGATTAGTCCGTCGGTGGGGTCGACGACGTCTTCGGTTGTTGTTACTATGATCCACGGCATTTCAGACTCGGACTTCGTACTGTACGTAATGACGGAACTGTAGTTCGAGTCGCTGTACGCGCCGACGCCCTTGGCTTGGAGTCGGAGGGCGTATGTTGTTCCTGGGACGAGCGACGACAATGTGCAGCTCGTTAGCTCTGCGTCGAGCGTAGAGGTTGACGTCCATGTAAGCGAGTCTGCTTGTCTGAACTGCAGTACGTAGCCAGACGCGTTCGCGATACTATTCCAGCGTACCGTAATTGAAGTTTCCGTCGCGCTTGTCGCAGAGAGAGAAGGGGTCGTGAGCTGGATCTTTTTTGTGCTGAAACGAACGATTTCACTGTAGTCCGAGTCGCTATATGCTCCAGAACCGTTGGCTTGGAGGCGGAGGTTGTACGTTGTCCCGGGGTCGAGCGAGGCGATGGTGTAACTTGTTTGATTCAAGGGGATTTCGGATACGGTCGACCAGGTTTCTGAGTTTGTCGGTTTATACTGTAATGTGTAGCCGGAGGCGTTGGTTACAGTATTCCAGTTTACCGAAATAGAGGTTGTTGTTGAGTCGGACGCAATTAGTGTTGGGGACGTTAGTTGGCGCTGTTGCGTACTGTAGCTAACAACGTCGCTATAGTTCGAGTCTGTATAATCGTCTGAACCGTTGGCTTGGAGACGAAGATTATACGTTGTTCCTGGATTGAGTCCAGAAACAGAATAGCTTGTCTCTGTTGCGTCGACGGTCGGAAGCGTTCCCCATTCTGACGAGTCCGCGTACTTGTACTGCAAAGTATATCCAGACGCATTTGGAACTGGTTGCCAACTTACAAAGAGTTCTGTTTCAGAGGGGATTACTGTAGTTATGATTGGCGTTGTAAGCGGTTTCGGCGCTGCTGTTTGATCTTCATATACGCCGAGATCGACGATTCCATCCACAATTCGAATTTTCCCGGCAAGATCCGTCGGTTCGGTTACGTACTGATTATCGCCTTTATTAATCGCCTGGCTGTTTCTCGCAAGGACAAAGCCGGAGTTAAAGAGGGGTTTACTGCCATCGAACAGGAAATTAACGACGCCGCTTTCGGAAGGATTCGACCACTCGCTGAAAGCGGATAGCGTATTGTATGCAACTACACCACCTCCATTACGATAAAGATCGTCGCCGTTACTAGCGCTATTAAGAGCTACGATTGAATTATACAGTGTTGACGTTCCGTTATTATTGTAGATTCCACCGCCAGAGTAAGACTCCGCCTTATTGCCAGCAATTGTGCAGTTGAGATAGTCTTTATTTGCAGAACTGTAGATTCCGCCACCATATAGATTTGACTTATTATCCGTAATTGCACAGGTCGTGTAGGAGGCGACTCCTGAACTATAGATCCCCCCTCCTGAGTAAGAAGCAGTATTGCTTGTAATTTTGCAATTCGTATAGTCTGCCTTGTTGTTACAGTAGATTCCACCACCGTAACCTGACGTCGTATTATTATCAATTGCACACTTTATGTAGATGGCAGTTCCTGAACTATAGATTCCGCCACCAGAAGATTGATTATTGTACATCGCCTTATTACCGGCAATTATGCAATTGTAATAGCTTGCGTTAGATGAACAGTAGATTCCACCGCCATAGTGAGTCGACGTATTACCTGTAATTGTACAGCTCATATAGGCGGAGGTTCCTGAACTATAGATTCCACCGCCATCGTAATACCAGTTAGTCGACGTTGTATTACCTGCAATTGTACAGTTCGTATAGGTGGAGTCGACGGAACAGTAGATTCCACCGCCATGAGATGAAGATTTATTATTTGAAATTTCACAGTCCGTATAGGTTGTGATTCCAGAACTATAGACCCCACCGCCAGAACTACTCGACGTATTATTATTAATCTCACAATTTGTAAAGGAATAGGTAAAACCAGATTTACCACTCCCAAGGTAGACTCCTCCACCGTTTGAACTAGCAGTATTATTGTTAATGGCACAGTTTGTGAACTCGACCGACGAATAACCTCCATAAACACACACGCCCCCGCCAGAACCTCCTGCATTATTTGTAATAACACAGTCACTAAAATAAGCGCTTGTGTACTCTCCTACCCATACGCCGCCACCGCCTCCATTTGCTGTCTTTCCGTTCGTAATAGCAAGACCTTTAATTGAGACAGACCACATATTGTCGATAAGAAAGACTCGCGATTGCGCATTCCCATCGATCGTAATCCCGGGCGTCTGTGACTCGCTATCGTACAAATTTGACGCGTCGATAGTGATCGACTTGTTAATAGCTAGTTGTGTTCCATTGAGCGTGATCGTCTCGCCTTTGAGACTTTCGTCAAAGGTAATCGTATCGTCGTCCTCTGCCTGAGCGAGGATGTAGCGTAACGTGCCGACCGACTCGTCGTCCGCAGTAGAAGTTACTACCCAAGTTGTCGGCGTAACAGCGTCGGATAGATCAATCGCTTCGAATTCTTCCTCATGATCGAGAGTGGCGACGCACGCAATTTCAGCAGCGTTAGCGAGACTCACGATAGGCGAGGCGTCGAGTAGTTCCCGATCTTCCAACCCTTCGAGTCGCAAGAGTCTCACCTTCGGCGCACTTACACGCGACTCGACGACCTGACGACGATTGACAACGCTATTGAAGAAACGGCGAACGGCGGAGACGGTATTCTTTTTCATGACTCTTTTCCTTATTAGGCGTCACGCGCATATTTTTTCTTGTGCGCACGAATAGGGTTGGTGTATGTTGACAGGCTACGCGCGAGCTGGTATTCTACGGTTGAAAAACTATTTTACGGTAACCAAAATTTATAGTTATCGGTAAGCGATAAAATGCGATGAAAAAGAAGATATTATTAAGAAAATCTGCAGAAAATGGTCGTTTTTAGTTGAAAAAAGGCTATATTTTGTTAAAATGCAGACCAAGCGTAGTCCAGGCGACAAATTGCCGAAAGGTATAGTATATGGCGCCAAAACCTCACACGTCATTTTGGCAACATATTACAGCATATGATTTATCGTGATAACCTCGACCAGATAGAAGTAAAACGGGCGTATAAACGAGTAGAACCGGAGGTGAGTCTAACGAAAAAGGGGCTTCATCGCGTTTGCAACGAGCCCCTTATTTTGATAATCGAAAAATCGACCGAAGAGTTTAATCGTTTCGTCTACTTTTGCGCGACGCCAGTTTCCCTAGCGACCTTTGCGACAGCGGCGGCGACAGCGGCGTGCGCGCGTTTGTCCCAGGCGTAGGGCAGGATATTTTCGGCGTTCAGCTCGGAGTCGGGAATAACCGACGCGATAGCTTCGGAAGCCGCCATCATCATCTCGTAGGTGATATCTTTCGCACGCACGTCGAGGGCGCCGCGGAAGAGACCCGGGAAGACGAGAACGTTATTGATCTGATT
>CACXHH010000259.1 GCA_902767455.1 uncultured Eubacteriales bacterium | reverse complement strand
TTTCTTCAAAATAATTACTCTTTTTTAACCCACGATCCATTCAGCTTCCTCTTTTTTCCATCCTTCTATGGTCAAAATTTGCGCCTCAGTCAGATACCTCTATTGGATCCGATTTCTATGCTTTCAGCAATTGTGCTACTCTCTTCTCATCCCCTTCTGCTTTGGCTATCAAGTCAGTTCTCTTTTCACTATTCTGTTCTAATTCTGCCATTTTCCTATAACATTTTGCCCGATTTCTATAATAGTAACTAAAATTCGGAATCAGTTCTATAGCTTTACTATAATCTGCCAAAGCTCCATCCCAATTACACATATCTTTTTTCACCGAAGCTCTGTTATTATAAGCTTTTGCATATTGAGGGTCTATCTCTATTGCTTTATCATAATCTACCAATGCCCCCAAATAATCGCCCAAGTCAGCCTTCACATTAGCACGATTATAATAAGCGGCTTTATCAGTTGGAACCAGTTCTATCACCTTATCATAGTCTTCAATAGCACCAAGTTTGTCTTTCCTGTCATTTTTCACATTCGCGCGATTAAAGTAGGCATCTTCATTTTTAGGATTAATTTCTATAGATTTATCGTAATCCATAATAGCTCCTGCCCAGTCTTTCATTAATGATTTTACATAGGCACGGTTTTGGTAAGCTTTATAATGATAAGGATCCAATTCTATCGCCTTATTATAATCATCTATTGCACCTTCAAGATTATTAATTTCTGTTTTCAAGATTCCCCTGTTATAATAAGCGTCAGCCGCTTTAGGTGCTAACTCTATGGCTTTATTAAAGTCATTTCGTGCTCCTTCCTGATCACCTTTCCGATTCTTTAAAATGCCCCTATTCAAATAATAATATGCATCTCCTTTTTCTTTTGACTCTTGAGACGATTCCTGAACCATTGAAGAACCTTCATTCATCTGTTTTTCTATAATATTCAGCCTCAAATCCATCTGTTCTTTGGCTATGGCGACCTGTTGCTCTACATTTTTAATTTCAGGAAGTATTTTGTCAAAATCATTTTTTACCGTCAAAACCTCTTCTTTTGCAGAATGAGACTCTTCTTTAGCTTCATTCCACATTCTCTCAACATATTTCCCATAGCTGTAATTTATGATCAGAGGAATGATAACACCAAGTAACCCTATAATAATGCTCAGCATAGTTAGCCAATGAGACATATCGTCATGCACTTCAGAAACAGCAGTCCTCACATCCCCTCTATATAGCTCTATTTCTTGCTCTAACTCTTGCAAGCGCTTCTCCATAGCTTCATTCTCATCCTTCAATAGTAGGATAGTCTCCTGTTGACTTGTTATGACTGGCTGATCCTTTTGCACAAGGCCGTTTTGAGAAGGCACTATCTCTTTCTTCTGCCCTGACATATTCAGACAGAAGAGTAGCAATAAAATCGTAACAAACTTCTTCATATTCTATTCTCCTTTCAAATTACTATCATCCATCATCATCCGATTCATCGTCCCATATAGAACTAAGTTCAAGCAAATTCTGGAAATCATCTGATCCATCATCTTTAAATATCACCTTTTACTCCTAAATCAATTACTTCATATCACTGATTGAACTCAACTTGCTACCCCTTTCAACGTAGAGAACAAGTTGTCTATTTCCCAAACGCTCTCCCCTGAATCGTAATCATAGCCAAAGTCATGCTCCTCGGCATATCTTTCAGCCATAGCATCTACAGAAGCGTAGTATTCATCCCATGCATTCCTGATATCTGCCACAACGGCCTCATCCTCTAAATCAGGGAGGTACTTGCACAATTCTTGCGCAGTGCTATCCAAATCTTCTAAATCAGCATCGCTTTTCTCACCAAAATCCTTTTTAAGCAAACCTACAGTCAACTTACAAAACTCCTCCGACTCTAAATAGTATTTCTTCGTTGGAAAAACATTCTCTATCGATGTCGCCAAGTTCAAACAATCGTCACTCACTGCAACCCTGCTGCAAAAGTCATCAAACAGAGCATCCATATCAAGCGATGTCTTTTTCAAATCAACCCTTTCAAGCAAACTAAGCTGTGAGACCAGTGGTTCCTGTATATCCGTCATCATCTCTTGTGTTATTTTTGACTCCACATAGCCAGGCATGGTCTTTAGCATTTCCTTAAAGTCAATGACAAACCACCCTAATATTTCTACACGACTCTGCGGATAATTCCGATTGAAAACATTGTTTTGATGATCAATATTTACCCGCACACTACAGCTATGGAAGTCATTCCAGCATCTGTCAAAAGCCTTTTGCACTTCAGGGCGTTGCTCTTTTGGAACATCCGCATAGTGGAACACCTTTCTATCATCATCATACACCCCGAATACTTGCTCAATAAAAAGCGCATTTTCCAATAGCAACACCCTGGTACTGTTACTACCCTTAATGTATCTTGATAGTACATCCTTTATGCCAGGATTGTTAAAATCCACATACATACCATACTTGCAGTTTCCTATACTTACAAAGTTCCCCTGCAATGTTTTCACGGCATCATGCCACTGTCGTTCATCCAGATAGCCGCTATCCTTATGCACATTCCTATAGAATTGTTCGTATGCTTTTCGCCAGTCATCATACATCACAACCGGCCTCATGGTAAACAATACCAACAAAGCTTCTTTGGCTATGTCTGTTAACCTTCCAAATGCATCCAGCCACACACTGTCAGGATGTTCAAAATACCCAAGTATCTTCTTGAAATATTCATTCGGTTGGCATGTCTCATGTATACCTTTACTAACGAAAGTCTCAATGATTCGAGGACTGAAATGTGGGTGGTCTATGATTTCCAAATAGTTCTTATCCCTCAGCACGTCATCAATATAGGGCTGCGGTATTTCACTCGCTTCCAGATGATTATACAAAATCTGTGCTCTTATAAATCTTGTATATTTACCTATATCCACAAGGCATTTCGACATTTCCAGCCCTTTACCCTCATTAAAACGGCTATATTTGGCAAGCCCCTGCTGCAAGATATACTCACGTGTAGCCAATATAAACAGTTTATCTTTCTGTCTTTGGCACGCATTGATAAACTTCACTATTCTGCCATCAAAGTTCTTACCGCCATCT
>CACXHH010000258.1 GCA_902767455.1 uncultured Eubacteriales bacterium | reverse complement strand
GTGAGGTCACTGTTTACCGTAGCAGGCGCATTAGTCCAGCCTGTGAACGTGTAGGTGTATTGCGCATCGTTGGCAGCAGGCGTAGCGATGACGGTAGTGTTGTAGATTGTAGCCTGACTGCCATTGACGGTGATATTCGTACCATGCGGCACATTCGTTACTGCAGGTACATCCACTGTTCCATAGCCTGCCGGAGAGGCAGTGACGGTAACGGTATGATAGGTCGTCGCCTGCTTGAAAGTGGCAGTATAGGTCATGTTCCCCGTGACGGTAAAGGCGCGTGTGGCATCCGTGTTGCCGTCTTCAGTCCAACGGTCGAACTCATAACCCGTATTCGGCACCGCTGTCACTACCACGTTCTGCCCCGCTTGGGCAATGAACTGATAGGTATAAGAGCCGACACGTACGGTGAGGGTGTATTTGGCAAAAGAAGGGTCGTACATCGCACGGACAGGCATACCGAGGTAAGGCTCATTGCCATAGCAATCGTCCTTGTCGCGGTTCTGGACATAATACTGACCATCCGTACACCTCACAAATGCAAAACAGGTATGCTCGTTCGGCGAATAGCCATATTGGTTGGAGCAGGAGTTACGGCCGTATTTGGAGTACTGGCGCGACCAGTAGTACTGATAGCCGGCATCGTACAACTGCGTGCCCATATACCCTCCCGCAGGGAAGACAATGGACAGAGACGGGTCAGAGGCATTGGTGAAAGTGTTGCCGTTCGAGATTACGGAATTGGTCTTGAGGTTGTAGTAATCCACCTCATCAGGCATACGCCATGCGGTGCCGATATTGACCGTAGCGGCATCCTGTTCGGGCGTAAGGCGTTCGTAGGTCTGATAGCCCTCCACAGGAAGACAGACATCACTGCTGAACGACACATCCGCCACAGGATCACCCCAGCGGAAATATTCACCCACTTCATTGGGCGAATAAGCGCCAACATTGCGGTCCGCCCAAGCCACACCGTAACCGAGGTCAACGGGCGTATAGAGATAGCCGTCACGGCCTGTCTTCGGACTGAGGTCATAAACAATCTTCATGGTGCTGCGGGTGACGTTCTGCCACACACTGACCGAAGCATCGGGCGACATGGTCTCTTCTTCATCTTCCGGCTGCTGTTCATCGCCACCGCCACCTCCGTCGGGGCCATAGTTTTCGTTGTCGAAATTGGCGTAATAGTCAGCATTACCCGTGACGGTGATGGTCAGGCGCGGGTCGGTGGCATTGGTGTCGTGCCCCCACTGACGGAAAGAGTGGCCTTCCAAAGGCGTGGCGACCAAGGTGATGCGTTCGCCCTCCGCCACATGAATCTGTTGGATATATTGCCCGCCGATATGCACACGGATGATATAGTGGTTGAATGATACGGGGTCATACACAAGGCGCACGGTGTAATAGTGCGAAAAGTACTGCCCCAGATGGCCATAGCGCAAGTCGCCAAACTCGGCCGAATAGATGAGCAGGGTCTGCGTGCCATCGTTGCCCCAGGAATTGAGGAGCATATACGGATAGTCCGGATAACTGTTTCCCCAGTGTTGCGCATCGTTCGCACCCTCGTGATAGCCCGAACCGCGAATCTGGATGGAGGCATCACTGATACGGCTATAGATAGTGAGCAAGGCATTAGGGCGGTAGGTCTCATTGGACGTCAGCAGTTCGCAGTCTTCCGCCACAGGTATACGCCAATCAGCGGGAGGTGTCACCTCATTAGGCGCATAGTACGGTCCCTTGGCGTTGTTGTTCGCCGCGAACTTGGAGCCCTGCGTGGCATCATAGTTGGTGGTTGCCCACGCCACACCCGTACCCAGATCGACCGCATTGGCGGGCAAGGGATAAAGTATCTTCGAGAAATCCTGCGAGGTGGATTGCAAGACAGGCACTTCCGTCTGCGCGGAAACAGAACCGGCGCAAAGGAAAGACACAAGCACAAGTGCTAAAACAGAGAGGTAAAGTTTCTTCATATTCATAAACTTACATATTTCAATTATCAATCATCCATACACGTCCGTTCAGGAACCAGTATTCCGGGGAACGACACGCAATTCGGGTCAGGGAGATGAATAACAATCTCCTTGGTTTCTTCCTCTGATTCGCAAATACCTGTATCGGCATTGTTGAGCCACGTCTGCAGCGTCAGCAGATAAGTGCCACTCTCTTCGATATG
>CACXHH010000257.1 GCA_902767455.1 uncultured Eubacteriales bacterium | reverse complement strand
TCGATTCTGGCCGTTCAGCAGGGAAGAAAAACCGAAGCAGTTCCTGGACTTCTTCGGTACGGGTAGAAGTTTGCTGCAGATGACGGTAGACCGTTTTCGGCCGATTGTTCCTATAGAAAACATGATAGTTGTGACGAACGTAGCGTACAAAGAGCTGATCCTGGAGCAGATACCTGATATGCACGAATCGCAGATTCTCTGCGAACCCGCACGACGCAACACGGCACCCTGTATCGCGTACGCCGTTGCTTGGATCAAAGCTCGTACCTCTCAGGCGAATATTGTGGTGGCGGCCAGTGATCATCTGATTCTGGAAGAAGAGAAATTCCGAAACGTCATTCTGAAGGCCTTTGCGTTTACGGGTCAGCACGATGCCATCTGTACCCTCGGTATGCAGCCTACCCGTCCGGAAACCGGTTACGGATATATCCAGTATGTAATGGATAAAGGGGTGAATGGTATTTATCCCGTAAAGCAGTTCAAAGAGAAACCGGATATAGAGACGGCAAAGAAATATCTGGCGAGTGGGGATTACTTGTGGAACAGCGGTATTTTTGTGTGGAGTTTGGAGACCATCTCGAAAGCAATTGAGGCCTATCTGCCGGAAGTAGCAGAGATATTCCGTAAAGGCGAAGGTCTCATCGGAACGGATAAAGAGGCAGCTTTTATCAATGAGTATTTCCCACAATGTCCTAATATATCGGTTGATTACGGCATCATGGAGAAGTCGGACAATGTGTTTGTGTTGCCCTCTTCGTTCGGTTGGTCGGACCTGGGTACCTGGGGTAGTCTGTATGAGTTGAGTGAGAAGGACGAAAACGGCAACGTGAGTCTGCATAGTGAAACGCATTACTATGACGCGCAAAGCAATATTGTGGTGCTGGAGCCGGGTAAGGTAGCGATTGTGCAGGGCGTGAACGATATGATTATTGTGGAGGAAAAGGGTGCTTTGTTGGTATGCAAGAAAGCGGAGGAGCAGCGGATTAAAGAATTTACAAACAAATTACTTAATACTTGAATTCATCATGAGTTATCTTAATTTTGACAAGACAGTACTTGTTAATCTGGAGCGCAGTCTTCAGAAAGAGATGATTCGGACGAACCGTGCAGGCGTGTACAACTCGACCACGTTGGTAGATTGTAACACGCGTAAGTACCATGGTCAACTGGTGATGCCGATTCCAGAATTGGGTGATGACAATTTTGTGTTGCTCAGTTCATTGGACGAGACGGTGATCCAGCATGGCGCGGAGTTCAATTTGGGCTTGCACGAGTACAACGACAATCATTTCAGTCCGAACGGGCACAAGTACATTCGCGAGTTTGACTGCGAGTTGATTTCGCGTACGACCTATCGTGTAGGTGCGATGGTTTTGCAGAAAGAGCGTTTGTTGGTTAGCTTCGAGCCGCGCGTGCTGATTCGTTACACGTTGCTGGAGAGCGGAAGTCCGACCACCCTGCGTTTTAGACCGTTCCTGGCTTTCCGCAATGTGAACGAGTTGACGCACGAGAACCCGCTGGCGAACCCCGACATGAACGACTGCGAGAACGGCCGTTTCAACCGGATGTACCCGGGTTTCCCGAACCTGTACATGCAGTTCAGTAAGGCCGTTGAATACCACCACGATCCGACCTGGTACAAGGATATCGTGTACCGCAAAGAGCGTGAGCGCGGGTATGCGTTCAAAGAGGATCTGCTGGTACCGGGTTACTTCGAGTTACCGATGAAGAAAGGCGAGAGTGTCATCTTCGCTGCCGGTGTAACCGAATGTAATACCGCCCAACTGAAGAACGTATGGAAGAAAGAACTGGAGCGCCGCATTCGTCGCGAGGATATGTTCTCTACTTTGAAGAACAGCGCCAGCCAGTTCTATAAACGCGAAGGCGATAAGTGCTATCTCTTAGCCGGTTTCCCGTGGTTCAAGGCAGATGCACGTACGACCTTCTTCTCTGTAGCGAGCTGTACGCTGGATATCGACCGACCGGAGTACTGGGATGCTATTGTGAACAAGACTGCGATTGAGGAGATTCAGAAGTTCATGAACGGTCGCGGCAATGAGATTAAGATGACGGGTATGGACGAACCGGACGTGCTGTTGTGGTTCATTCGTGCGTGTCAGAAGTACGCGCATAAATATACGGTGAGGGAAGCAGCCGAGTTGTACGGTCAGCTCTGTCTGGATATCATCACCTGGTATCGCAAGCAGAACCATCCGCGTGCGAAACTGCATCAGAACGGTCTGTTGTGGGTAGATGGCACGCAGAAACCTGCGACGTGGATGAACGCGACCGAGAACGGTTGGCCGATTGTACCGCGTACGGGCTATATCGTTGAGTTGAACG
>CACXHH010000256.1 GCA_902767455.1 uncultured Eubacteriales bacterium | reverse complement strand
CGGCGAAACGGAAACGCCCCGCCCGCCCTCTTTCCCGACAAGCAAAACTTTCAAATTGACCGCCGCCGAAATCGCCCGTATCCGCCCCGAAAAATCTATCAACACTCAACGGGGTATAGAAAGGGAAATCGAACGATGACGGTTTTTCGGAGACAAGGACGCACGCAATATAAAGGAAAAAAATTGAAAAATATACGGAACGATGATAGATTTAAACCGCTATTATAAGCGTATCTGAAAGGAATAATAATGGACCTTACAGATTTTAACTGTGAGCAGAAAAAAGCGATAACAACGACAGAAGGATATATCCGTGTCATAGCTGGAGCTGGAACAGGAAAAACAAAAACGCTTACGTCCAGATATATCTATCTTGTAAAGGAAATGGGAATTTCAAAAAATAATATCCTTTGCGTTACCTTTACAAACAAAGCTGCAAATGAAATGAAACATAGAATATATAATATGACAGGTTTAGAGGCCTTGCCATATGTGTGCACATTTCATTCTTTTTGTGTTAAATTCTTAAGAGAGGAAGTTCATTTCTTAAATTACCCTCAAAATTTCCAGATAATCGACGAACATGATAAAAAAGATATTCTCAGAAGAATTTTTAATGAAAACAAAATCACATCATCCAGCACGACATTCAAAGAAGTAATAAATTATATAATACAGAGAAAGCAATCTTCCGATTACATTCGCGATCACCTTATTATTAAAAATAAAAGAAAAGATTTCCACTATCAAACGATCCTTGAAAAAATTTTTCACATATATGTTGAGCAACAGAGGCAAAACTTTATTTTCGATTTTACAGATTTAATACAAGTTACATTGTATATATTGAACACAAAAAAAGATATAAGGGATAAATGGCAAAAAAAGATTGAATATTTAATGGTTGATGAATTTCAAGATGTAAATTCATCTGAATATGCATTAGCTTCTATTTTATCAGACTATCATAAAAATTTATTTATAGTTGGTGATCCGGATCAAACGATTTATAGTTTCAAAGGAGCTAATATTAATAATATATTAGACTTCCATAGAACGCATTCGCCATGCAATGATATTACGTTAAAAACAAATTATCGATCTTCAAAAGAAATAATAGCCGTAGCAAACTCTTTGATTAAAAAGAACAAGAAAAGAATAAAAAAAGATTTAACTACGGAAATTAGCAGCAAAGGATCTGTTCAATATGCCTTACTGAAAGACGACAATATTGAAGCTGACTGGATTGTAAGACAAATAAAAAATCTTATAAAAAATGAAAAAATTAATTATAAAGATATTGCAATATTATATAGATCAACAGCATGCCAACGATTTATAGAGGATAAACTGGTTTCCAACAAAATTCCTTATAAAGTATGTAGCGGAATAAATTTTTATAGCAGAAAAGAAATAAAAGACTTACTTTCATATATACATATGCTGTTCGATAAAGCAGATATTCATTTTCTTCGGACAATTAATTTCCCACACAGAGGAATAGGGGCTAAACGATTAGACATTATAAAAAAACGGGCCGAACATGATAAAATATCTTTATTTTCTTCTTTAAAAAAATGCTTACTCTCTGGTGAGATTGTATCTAAACCCGCAAAAGATTATGTTTCAATTATTGAACAGTATTCAAACTATACGCATACAAAGTTCAGTGATATATTTGATGCCTTCCTAAATGAAATTGGTGTTGAAGAAAATCTTCGTCTTGATGGCGATCAAGAACGCTTGGACAATGTGGCAGAGTTTAAGCGAATCCTTATTCAATGCGAAGAAGACGATCTTTCTATTCAAAATTTCATTCAAGATGTAGCTTTATTATCGGATTTAGATAAAGAAGATAAAGAAAAAAAATGCGTATACTTAATGACAGTCCATTCTGCAAAAGGACTTGAGTTCCCTTGCGTTTTTATCTGTCATTTAATGGAGGGAATATTTCCCTCATCTCAAATTTCAACAGATGAAGATATGGAGGAAGAAAGAAGGGTTATGTTTGTCGCGATAACAAGGGCAAAAAAATACTTATTTTTATCGGATAATTGTATGTCAAGTATCTATTGTTCTGAAGACAGAACCTCTCGATTTTTATATGATATCGGCTCAAAATATTTAAAAGATTTAAAAGGAAAAACTTTTATCAAAACAACAACATCAAACGATAAACAATATATTTATAAAACACAAAACAGCAAACTAAACAAAAATCAACAAAACAAGATAAAGAAAGGAATGCACGTTAATCATAGAATATTCGGAGATGGCACTGTTTTATCTATAAACATTATAGAAAACACAGCCACCATCCAATTTGATGATTTTGAAACACAACGAACAATGAACATTGATTCATTATTTTTTCGAGAATAAGTCATATGCATCAATGGTATTTGACCCCATCTTAAGCACTCCAAAGCAATAAGGGGATACGATAAATTAACAGATTTTCGTAACCTATTGAACGAAACATAGAAGGGAACGAATAATGAATATTTATCAATCTTCAATTTGGCTGACGTATCACGAATTTTCTCAAATGGAAGATATTTACAAATTTGTTTCTGAATGGAACCTCCTTCTCAAGAATAAAAAGGAATATGATTTTCAACAAATTTCATATTATAAGAATGTTCAATCTTATGTTGATGAATACTTTTTAACAAAAGAGTATAATCATCTTTATGCCCATTTCCTATTAACAATATATTCAGCATTAGAATATGATTTATGCCGTTTAATGGGATCAAAAGATTATAACTATAAAAATTTTTCTGTTTTTTTGAAAGAAAAGCACGTCAATGCAAAGCAAATAAGAAACATAAAAGATGTAAATTTATTAAGGTTGTATTGTAATGCTTATAAGCACAACGGGGGCTTATATACAAACAAAATCATCAAAATTAAAAAAGATAAAAATATTGGCGATGAAATACAATATTCTGATTTAAATATAACTGAACAGTATGATATTTCTTATGAATTCTTATTTGATTTATATGGGAAATTAAAAAGATAAATTTGTAAACCCCTTTTAGGCAATCAGTGACGGCAGAGTCTATTATTCAATCATTCATATTTTTTCAATATGCTATATATTACATTTTCAAAGCTGCTCATTTTATAAAACTTCCCATTTTCTGCCCTTGTCCGTCCAACCGTTTTCAGGAACTTTTTGCTGTGTCCGCTTTACGGCGTCAAATTCAAAAAATAGCGTGTATGGCGAAGTTCCCCTGTCTTATACAACGCTTTTTTCTCAACCAAATCCGCCAGATCACGCGTTGCTGTTGCTGGGCTTGCGCCGGTGATTTTCATATAGTTGTCCGCGCTCAATCCGCCTTTAAAT
>CACXHH010000255.1 GCA_902767455.1 uncultured Eubacteriales bacterium | reverse complement strand
CGCTCCTCGCCTGGAGGACGCTGAAAGCCGCGGTCCAGTACTGCGTCCGGTCCTGCTCGTAGTTCTCCAACATCCGGACTTCACCCAAATCGAAGTCGACGGTCGGTTGAGAGATGGCGGCTTTGACGTGGGAGACGGATTCGCGTCCGTCCAGGAGAAGTTCACAAGTACGAATGTCCTGCTGGCTGGTGAAACGGCCGAAGAAATAACCGCCTCGGAACTGATAGGAGACCTTGCCGTCCTCGTCCGTCTGCCGGCGGATTTTGCCTTCCGCCAAGCCGGGGCGTTCCGAGGGGGTCGGCAGGGTCAGGTATGCGAAGAAAGCGTCCATCGTGCTCTTGTACCGAAGGGCGTCGTTCCGGGCGAAATCGAATTTGCTGTCGAAGTGCACCACTTCGTTCCGCGTGGTGATCAGGTGCTGGGCATAGGTGGCCGCGACGGAAAACGGGGGCCAGGTGTCGACAATGACCTTGCCCAGGGTCTGCACTTCCGTTTGGTTGCCGAAACCGGTCGGATGCAGGATCTCCAGGATCCGGCACAGCTTGATGGTGAGCATGTCGTAGGCGCTGGTCCTGACGGCCGGCTGCGTCGCCGCCATAAATTGCTTGTGGGAGACGAACAGCTTCTTCAGCTCGCCGATGAGGACCGACCTTTCAAGGGCGGTCCTTTCTTGGGTGTCGGCGGGGAACCATTTGTCCTTCTCCCACCAATGGACATCCTCCGAGGATTCCAGCTCGTTGATATGCTTCAGCCCGTCGTACAGCAGGGTGAACTCGAAGCCGCTCAGCCGACGCATCTGCATGACCAGTTCCTCGATGCGCCCCAGGGAGAAGGCGCCGTACTTGTCGGCGGAAAGGTTCCGTCCTTCGTCGATTCCCTCCTTCGTCCAGACGCCGTCCGCTCCCGCCTCGAAAGCACTTTCGCTGACGGCCCGTTTGTCCGAGGCGGTCAATATCAAGATGGGGCAGGTGTTCGAGGCTTCCACCAGCGCCTTCGTGAGAAGGACGCCGGACAACGCGAAAGGCGCGGCCTGTTCGTCCTCGGGAACCAGACGGATGTCCAAGAGGACCAGGTCCGGCCGCTCGAGGATGATCTCCTGCGCCCGGGCCGCGGGGTCGATCCCTTCCCGGGGGATTTCCGGGACGATGAAGAGATCTGGGTTCACCTGGCCGTACAGGACCAGCTGCAGCAGGTAGGCCCAGCCGTCGTCCGCGCAGTCGTCGACATAGACCACCTTCAGGGATTTCTTCCAGAGGGCCCTCATCCGGCTCAGGAGCAGCCGGGCGCGTTCCGGGTCGACGGTGAATTGGGGCTGCCGTTCCTTGAAGCGGACGAAGTTCATCAGCTGCCCCTCGTAGGAGCTGTCCCGCCGCAGGGTGTCCTTCAATTCCCGGGGGACGTCGTCCCCGATGAGTCCGCAGGCGTTCAGGACCTCATACATCCGGACCAGGCCCCACCAGTTGGCCAGCGAGTGCCGTTTCGTCCCCAGGTATTCCAGCGCTTCGGCCTGGAAGAAGGGGAGCATGTCCTCTTCGCAGGGAATCTTGGCCTTTGCCTGGCAGAGCTCCTCGTCGACGGGGTCCGGCAGTTGCACGTAGGTGGTGCCGCAGGACAGGAGGATGGTGTTGTGCCGGCTGACGGTCAGGATTTTCTGGAGGGACAGGAAGGAATAGAGGATGCAGTGCTGCCGGAACCCGGACAACCGGAGGAGTTTGAGGAGCCGGATTCCTCCGAAGGGGGCGGTTTCCCGACCGAAGAACGAGAACTGCGCGTCGATGACGAAAATGTCCGCAGCGGCCCACGCCTCGTGGTGCCGGCGGACCCAGTCCTCCAGACGGGTGTCGGTACCGGCCTCTTCAGCCACGAAGGGAGAGGCGGGGAAAGGGAAGAACCCCTGCGGGTCGGCCACTTGTATGATGTTCATCTCCATCGCGAATGTGGTTTACTTCCACAAAGATAGTCATTCTGTTTCAGATGGGGAAGGGACGTCAGCAGAGGATGCTCCAGAGAATGCCGAACGGCCAGAAGAGCGAATACAGGATGGCGATGAACAGGCCGAACTCTTCCATGGCGTAGACCAGGAAAACGATGACTGCAACG
This sequence comes from uncultured Eubacteriales bacterium, assembly GCA_902767455.1. Taxonomy (GTDB): domain Bacteria; phylum Bacillota; class Clostridia; order Christensenellales; family Borkfalkiaceae; genus UBA4636. The sequence goes on along the minus strand of CACXHH010000255.1, from coordinate 200 downwards.
ACGTAATAGAGGATCGTGGCGATGATGGCGGCCGCGTCGTCCGAGGAGGAGGAACCGAACGGGACGAGGGACCCGGGAGAAATGTTGCTGCCCATGATGTTGCTGATTAATGGTGTTATACAATAGGATGAGGTGTCAGGATATCGTACATACTCCTCGCGTCCGCGTGGGTGAAACCGGTCAGGTGAAGATAGCCGCCT
>CACXHH010000254.1 GCA_902767455.1 uncultured Eubacteriales bacterium | reverse complement strand
TTAAATATCATTTCAAAAAATATTCTTTATCCGAAGTAACTATTCTTCCATCACGCTATATTAATATTATATCAAAAAAATTTTTAAGTGTCAAAATTTTTATTTAAATTTTTCCAAAGTTCTGTAATTTTTTTATTATGCTCAAAAAAATGTTGGTCAATTAAACCAATATCATCATCATACATATATTCTAAAATTCCAATTGCAACTCCTTGATCATGCGGAGTATCCATTGTCTCAATTGCAGACATTATTTGGTAAAAATTTTCTTCATTAAATCTTGACATTCTATATAAACTCCTAACAAGATTTTGCCCTTGCGAAGTAATTTACTGGCACCCCTCCGACGAATCGAACGCCGCACGACGAGTTTGGACCCCGCCGACACTGGGTTTTGAAGACCCGGGCCCTACCACTAGGCTAGAGGGGTATTTTCTAATTGTTTAAAATTATTTTTATATGGCTGTAATGCTTTTATTCCAATTGCACTTTTATATTTTTCAATAAAAGAAATAGGACAGATATATAAAGATTCTTCTTCAATATCACTACCAATAAAATAATCTATATCATTTGCGGTATAATGATAAGTACTATATCCTTCACTATTATGATTAATTTTTCTAACTGGAAGAATTTTACCATTTCTTTTATCATTTTGAATAGTTTTTATTTGAAAACGCAATAATTGATTATCTTTTATTGCAATACAATCAATTTTTCCATTTTCAAGTAAAGGAATAAAAATTTCTCAATCTCTTTTTAAAAGTTCTTTTTCAAGAAGATTATACCCTAAACGACCTTTTGTAATAGTATCCATTTTCTCTCACTAACTTCTCACCTAAATATAATAAGCGAACAAGCAGGTGAGAGTTTGCTTTTCGAAAGGGTCATGACTCCCTATCTAGTTCGCTTATTTTTTATCTTACAAAGGAAATCACATGGTTAGTATTTAGATTATTATTCTATTCCATATTCTGAAGTAACTAACCAACTATCACTTTGTTAATTATATTATACTATTATTTTTTATTTTTGTCAAAAAATAAAATTTAAAAAGGCGATTAATTAAAATCGCCTAAATAAATTTTATTCCTGGACAACTTCTTCTTTCTTATTAAAATAAGATATTATTACCAGAACAATGCTGCAGAGACATATGATTCCCATTAGCCAAGTCCAAGGATCTACGAAAGCCATTGGAAGTAGAATATTTTCAGTTAGAACAAATACCACAATCGCGGCAATTGCAAACAGTGCAATAATAATTTTATTATAGTTTTCTGTATTCTTCTTTCTGAAAATAATTGGAATAAATACTGCAATTGAACTAATAATCATAAAGATTAGATTTAATAATCCCCAATGTGAAGTTTTATCCGCTCCAGAAGTTAAAGCATTAGGATTATCTTCGATAGTTTGTGTAGAAGTACCAATTCCTTTAGTGGGAAGAGTGTTTGCGGTAATAGTGCTTCCATTTGAAGCAAAAGGATTAACACTAGAAATAACAGACGCAGGTGTTGAAGCATATCTTACTGTAGTAATACCATCAATGCCGTTAATTCCCGCAGGGCCTACAGGTCCAACCGGGCCTACAGCTCCTTGAGCACCATTTTGTCCATTGATACCATCTTTTCCATTAATACCATTTAGACCATCTTTACCATCTATTCCATTGGTACCATCTTTACCGTCAATACCATTGATGCCATTTACTCCATCTTTTCCATCAATACCGTCTTTACCATCTACTCCGTCTTTACCGTCAACGCCATTGATACCATCCTTGCCATCTGCTCCATCTTTGCCATCAACACCATCTTTACCATTGGTGCCATCTTTTCCGTCTACTCCATCTTTGCCATCTTTACCGTCGATACCATCTTTACCGTCAACACCATTTAAAACACCATATACATAAACAGTTTTAATAATGGGTTCATCTTCAATTTTTACAGTGGCAGTAATCGGATCAACTACATCTGGAATAGCCTCTTCTCCTACACATGGACAAATATTAAACAACCATTGGCCATTATCTAAAGTGGGAGCATTTTGACGAATATTAATAGGCTCTGTAGAAGCTGGAGTTTCATACATTACTTCTCCATCTACTTCATACACAACTTTTACCATTGAGACTGGAGTATATTCGTATGTTGCGACAAAATCCGCACATAAATCTCCGCCAAGGTTCCCCGCGGAAATTTCAAACGTAGATCCATCTGTAAATTGACCATAATCTCCGCCATCCCAATAGAGGAATGAATATCTAGTAGGAATATCTGGCGGCGTATGGAAAGTATGAGTATATCCTGTATTATAATTTACAACATGAGTTTCTGAACCTCCGCCATTTGCAACATTATCTATTCAATTTCCATGAAAATAATAATCTTGTGAAACAGTATACTGAGCATATACATTTAGCGTTGCTGTTGGACCTGCATATCCTGCGAATAAAGCAATAAAATCAGATCCTTGTAATCTAACATCTGCTGCTTGATATACATTTCCAAAATCATCTATCCAAGAATTGTTAAAAGTATAAGTTGCATTTCCAACAGATAAAGGAGAATTATTCTGTGCAGGAGTGTTATAATAGCTCATTTTCTTAGATCCACCCTTTACAGCAATCCAATCACCTTGCGCGGGAACTCACTGTCCTTGTGAACCCATCATCCAGAAATGAACCGTTACTTTTTCTACTGGCACAGGTGCTGGATCAGAATCTGCGGCGTATGCTAATGCTGGAAAAGCTCCTAACATTAAAGCAAACAAAAATACTGCGACCCATTTCTTAAATTTCATTCTACCTCCTTTTACAGATTTTTTTCTTCTTTCTATTATATATTTATTATAACATAAAAATTTTATTTTTGCAGCCTTTTGGCGAAATTGTTAGAAATTTTAATCTAATTGTTGGGTAGAATAAAAAAAAGCATCCAACTAAGGATGCTTTTTACAAAGGAAATTACATGATTAGTATAATATAGATTACCAGTCTATCCCTTTTTGCAGAAGTAACTAATCAACTATCACTTTGTTAATTATATTATATATTATTTTTTAAAATTTAGCAAATTGTGGCGCCCCTGGTAGGACTCTAACCTACGACGCAGGGATTAGAAGTCCCTTGCTCTATACAACTGAGCTACAGAGGCAGATGGCTCCTCGGGTAGGACTCGAACCTACAACCCTCGCGTTAACAGCGCGATGCTACTGCCAGTTGAGCTACCGAGGAATAAAAAGAAAAGAAGGAAGAGTGTTTTAGCTGTTCAGGCATTTCACTCATTATCCAGTTACAAACCTTCATCCTTCTGCCGTCTTTTTGAGCATTATCGAACAGGTATGCGGCAACCCTGTGACGCGGGAGCAGGATTTGAACCTGCATTACCTGACTTATGAGGACAGTGAGTTACCAGTACTCTATCCCGCGTCACAATGTTGTCATAAGGTTGTTTCTGTGAGACAGGTACAACCTTAAAAACCCCGCATCAATTTGAAACCCCGTAGTATCCTTAGAAAGGAAAGAATATCGCATTCGTTTTTTAAACTACGTTGGATGAGCAACAAAATGGCTTCCTCTACTCGATTCGAACGAATACTAACAGAGCCAAAATCTGTTGTGCTACCAATTACACTAAGAGGAAAAATTAAATACTATTTTTTAATTTTATCTAGTATATGTTGAATATTATATTTATGAGCAATATCATATGCTCTAGAATAATTTCCACCAGATCCATCTAACCCTAAAGATAATAAAGCTTGACGAACATTTGGATTTTCTTTTAATGCTTTTGCGTATTCTTCATCTGAATATTCTTTTCGTTTTTTCTGATTTCTACCTTTATAATTGTCTGTTTGAGCATGACAATTAGGACATAACAATTGTAAATTATTTAAATCATTATTTAAATGATTTCCGTCCAAATGATGAATCTCTAAAGGAATTTTTTGATTATTTCACATTGTATTTTCACATTGTTCACATTTATGTCCTCTTAAACTAACCAATGCAGGAAGAGCGTTTGCAACTTTTATATTATTTCCATTTTTAAAACGACTGTAATCAAAATTATCTTTATTTCAACCTTGCCCTTTAAAATGAGATACATCTAATTGTAATATTTCAATCATATTTTTAACAGCTTGTATGCCGCTACCGCCAGTTTTTGAATATCCAATTTTTTCACTTAATGCAGCATATGAATACACTTCATTAGCAAATTGTTGTAATTCTTCTTTAGAATATTTCTCTCATTTTTTCATTATAACTCCTTTTTATTTTTCTTTTCTAAATTATATCAAAATAAAAATATGGAGTCAATAAAAATCTGCCCAAAAAGGCATATAAAAATTTTAAGAGAATACTATGTAGGCCTATCCGGATTCGAACCGGAACGCCGCATGGCAGTGGATTTTGAGTCCCAATTTTGTTATCCTATAGGCTTTTTATCCTATAGCTCTTATAGTTTCCTATAAGTTCGGCATATCTCTTCACATAAAGTGTCGCGGCTTCGTGGAAGTATTATTTCAACTTCTATGCTCTGCCCCTGACTATTTTAATAGCCTTCGGTTCGGATTCCCATATCTTTCGACTTAGGGTTCCCGCTTAATTCCGCGATTTATACACTGCAAAATCTACAGTGTCTGCCAATTCCACCATAGGCCCATATAATATTCTCTAAAAGATGGTACGGAGGACAGGAGTTGAACCTGCTTCCAAGATGTTATGAGCATCCTGCTCTACCGTTGAGCTTCCTCCG
>CACXHH010000253.1 GCA_902767455.1 uncultured Eubacteriales bacterium | reverse complement strand
GAGGGTGAGGATATTGTTTCCTTCACTATGCGAAATGCTCTGAAGAAGAGAATGAACCTCATGTCTTATGCGGCTGTGCACGGAATCAAGCCTGATCTTAGTCTCACAGGACCGGAGCAGAGAGCTGTAGCAGTTGGAGAGCTGCTTGCACAGACATTTGAGATGGAGTCTGAAAAGTAAGAAAGATATTTGATTTCTTGACTTGACAAATATAAAAAGCGTGTTATATTAAGTGTAGAAACAGTTGGGATATACTCCATGAACTTAGTACAGAGATCACATAAGATACGTCTTAAACCTACAAAGGCACAGGAGATTCAGCTGTCGAAGACAGCTGGAACTGCTCGATATGCCTACAATTGGGGTATAGACGCTTGTGAGAGATCTTACAGAGCTGGAGATAAACATCCGTCAGGTTACGACCTCAGAAAGCAGTGGGTGAGTAATCACCCGGAGTGGGCTGATGAAGTAGCCGCCAGCTGTGTTTACAGCTCGTTCTTACATGTAGATGCTGCCTATAAGAGATTCTTCAGAGAACGTAAAGGTCATCCTCATTTTCACAAGAAGGGTGTACACGATTCGTTCAATGTAGCCGGAGATAAAGGTAAGGTAGTAGGAAAGCGTGTAAGAATACCTGGAGTAGGGTATGTGAAGATGACGGAGGAACTTAGATTTGAGAACGCTAAGATAAACTCCTACTCTATCTCCAGAAGAGCTGATCAGTGGTTTGTTTCTATACAGTGTGTTGTCGAAGATACGAGGATTGAAACACCTGAGGTAGTTGGTGTTGACGTTGGCTGTAAGAACTGGGCCGTAACTTCAGATGGTGCTGTTCTTAAAGCTCCTGAGAAGCTGGCCAAGCTTAGAAAGAGACTGCAAAGACAGCAGCGTTCTCTATCTAAGAAGAGAAAAGGTTCAAACAACAGAAGTAAAGCCAAACTCAAAGTAGCTAAAACCTATCTTCGTATTGATAACATAAAGAAAGACGCTTTACACAAGTTTACTACGACTGTCACCAAGAGCCACGGGACAGTTGTAGTTGAGGACTTGGATGTTAGAGGTATGCGGGAAAGGGGTGTAAAGAGTGTTCGTAAAGGTGTTCAGAACTCTGATATCAGCGAGCTCCTCAGACAGCTGGAATACAAAGCTATACGCCTTGTAAAAGTAGATCGCTACTTCCCGTCATCCAAGACTTGTAGTAACTGTGGAAATGTCAAGAAAGACCTTACTCTGTCTGATCGTACCTATCATTGTGACTCCTGTCACACTACGATAGACAGAGACTTGAACGCAGCTAAGAACATCTTAGCAGAAGGTCTAAGGAAGTTAAATATCACCGTAGGTCATACGGGTAGTGTCTGTGGATGTACTTGTTAGTTCAAGTACAGTAGAAGCAGAAAAGTCTTACTTAGTAAGATTATGACAATAAGCTCAGAACTCCCAGATAACACCATCCGGGGGTTCCAGAGGTTTTTCAATTTCTGTCTTAATAACCGGCTCCCCCTTCACGTTGGTGAGGTAAGTCTTGTCTGGAAGTGACAGGAAAGTCTTTCCTTCGAAACACAAGTAGACCACAGCCTCCAGATTGAATGTTACAGGCATAGTCCACTCCTCTACCACATCCTCGCATATTTTGCAGTGATCCAGAGGAGAGGACAGCAGGAAGCAGTCATCTGGGAGTAACTGACTTCGTGAGTCTCCGTCTACTACATAGGCAACATTATACAACAGAGCTTCGGGGTTGTCGTGGAATCTCATCCCGTTTACAACATCGGTGTATCCCCAGTCGGTGGATGCGTAAAGCCTGAGTGCGGCTGTTTTGACCCTCTCCGGTTTTTTGAACTTTTGACACCAGCGGAAAGGTGAGAAGTCTATGTGAGACAGTATCTTGTTGTTCTCTGTTATAGTAAAGCAGCGCATGAGTCCTCCTATTATGACAGGAAGATAATACTTCTGTAGAAAAAAGTCAAGAAATTTTTCAAAAATCTCTTGACAAAGTGTATTCGGACTTGTACAGTCAGTGTACAAAGGAGGGCATACATATGCTTTATGACGGATGTTGCGGTGTAGTCGATGAAGAAAAAGGAGACAAGTTCTTTGCATTGTCTTTCCACGACTACAGAGTTTACCTGACCGATACAAAGGTCGGAGCCAAAGTAATTGCCGAAGAGTTGGATGACTTCATGGGATTGCGGGAAAGTAACATGATCAACGCTACTGATGATGCATTCACATGGGAGGTTCTTCGCTCATTGGCGGATTTTCAAAAAAAGGAGATAAAATGAAAGAAAACAGAAAACTGCAAGAAGCAGTTAAGCAGGCTATCGCTGAGCTGGGCCTTGATGTTACCAAGGAGCAGCTGGAGGCTGTTGACTTTTTTGCCAAGCAGGGTGTCGCGATTGACGCGGCTGTTAGGGCTGAGGAGGACTTGTCCTTTCCCCCAGGTTCGGCTGAGGTTTATAAAGCGGCTGTCGAGAAAATCTTCAAGGAT
>CACXHH010000252.1 GCA_902767455.1 uncultured Eubacteriales bacterium | reverse complement strand
GTTTGCCGTCGAAAACAAAATCCCCATTGATATTTTCTCAGGAAAAGGTAAACACCTCGGCAGTTTCCTGTCTGTAGGCTCACTCCAGTGCGAGATGTGGCAGAAACAGGCATTCCTCCCCCAAGAGAAACGGAACAGGCTGGGTGCTGTATTGATAGAGGGGAAGCTGACCAATCAGCTTAATCTTGTCAAGTACTTCCACAAGTATCATAAAGCCAGAACAGATGAGTATAAGCCGTTCGTGGACCAGATGGAGGCACATGTGAAGTCTTATAAGCAATTCATGAAGACATTGTCTTATGCGGAATCTGACTGCGTCGGGAAAATCATGGCGCAGGAATCTCAAGGCGCACTCAAATATTGGGCGTACATCCGCGCCCTGCTCGAAGATGATGAAGTAGGGTTTGAGGGAAGAAAAGGACAGGGTGCCACCGATCTTGTAAACAGCATGCTCAACTACGGGTATGCGATTCTATATTCACGCGTATGGCAAGCTTTGTTGCGAGCCCAACTGAATCCGTATGACAGCATCATTCATGTCCGACAGAAAGGAAAACCCACATTTGTTTATGACGTGGTCGAACTGTTTCGAGCACAGGCCGTTGACCGGGTAGTTTTCTCTCTTATCCAGAAAAAGAGCCGGTGGAGGTGAAAGACGGATTGCTTACTGACAGCGGAAAGAAATTGTTGGTAAAGAATATTATAGAGCGCCTCCAGAAGCGGGAGAAGTATCGAGGCGAAGAAATGTCGCTGTCGCAAATCATATATAGACAAGCACAGGAGATTGCCGCATTCTTTGCTAATGGAGATCGTTATCTCCCGTATAAAGCAAAATGGTGATGAAAGCGAGAAAGAAGTTTGTTGTCATTGCGTATGACATTGCGTCTGACAAAAGGAGACGCAAGGTGGAAAAAGCCATAAAGAAGTATGGTGGCCGTGTTAATCTGAGTGTGTTTGAATGCATGCTGACAGAGTCACAGTTGGAAAAACTAAAGGCCGCTATATTGAAGCTTGTAGATTCTAAAACTGACCAGGTGGCGTACTATATGCTTTGTATGGATTGTTTCGTACATATTGTATATCAGCCAGAGCGCAAGAGAAAAGAGTTGGTCTCCTCCACGACAGTGGTCTGATAGTGGGAACGATTTGCGAAAATACGCCAGTGTCGTTTCGTGTTATCAATCAGGCAGTTGAGTATTTCATTTTCTTTGGAAATGCCTCTGGAATTTTCGCAAATCTGTCTTTTCTCTGTTGTTCTCAGGAGATTTGCGAAAATAGCCTTCCTGGATATGTATAACATACTGAAAATCAAAGGTGTTTTTGGTCGATTACGTACCCCGTTTTCTAAAATCCTCAGAATGATACATTTGCTCACACACAGTGCGAAATAGAATCGTAGGCAAAAAATAGCACAAGGACAGTTCTGACACAGGCATCCGTTATTTGTTTTCAACAAGTCTTTGGTTTTTAATCTGGAAATGATTAGATTTGCGAAAGATGTTGAATTTTGCTGGATTTAAGATGATTCTCAGTGCGTTAGTTCTTTGATATAATCTGAAGCATTTTCATAAGATATTGATTTTCACAGGGTCATGACCATTTCCGTTATAACAAGGATTAAGACAGATTATTGCCTTGAATGCCAGAATCAGCGAGTTTCTTTTCAAAATGTCATGACCATTTCCGTTATAACAAGGATTAAGACGGAGAGGCTACATTCCTCGCGGGTGACAAAAGTTGCCTCGTCATGACCATTTCCGTTATAACAAGGATTAAGACAGATTACCGGCGGCTCCTCCGAGATTACCGGTAAGTCATGACCTTTTCCGTTATAACAAGGATTAATACATTTCGCCGCACGGCATCGTGAGGTCATCCATCTTTCGTCATGACCATTTCCGTTATAACAAGGATTAAGACCAGAAAAGACACAATGGATAGCACAGTAAGGATGATGTCATGACCATTTCCGTTATAACAAGGATTAAGACGCTGTCGGTCTGGGGCTTGGGATCCTCGACTTTTTTTGTCATGACCATTTCCGTTATAACAAGGATTAAGACGCGGAGCCCCTTATCTTCAAAAAGCCTATATTGTCATGACCATTTCCGTTATAACAAGGATTAAGACGAAACTATTGCTATCATATATTTTTTGTTTTATTGTGTCATGACCATTTCCGTTATAACAAGGATTAAGACACGGGGCTATAATTTCCCATGCGATGGGAAGGATAATGTCATGACCATTTCCGTTATAACAAGGATTAAGACAATGTGCCGTGCTCGTGTGGTTCGTACATCATACACTGTCATGACCATTTCCGTTATAACAAGGATTAAGACATTCCGACCTGGGGCTGGAGATTGTTAAAGAACTGTCATGACCATTTCCGTTATAACAAGGATTAAGCGCGGGCAATAGAAAATATTTTGCAGTCTACATTTATGTTCGTATCTTTAAGGGAAAATACGCACTATTACTATGACCACCCCCTTTTCCCCCACACTCCAACTGGAGCGTGAGCTCGGCAAGCAAATTTACCAGGCCCTGCAGGGACCGGTAGTGGAAACCATCCTCAAAACCGCCAAGGACGGCTCCGGAGACGACTACTGGCGCAGCCGCATGGAAGGCCACTGTATGAAGGTGGACAAAGACATCCTTCCGGACTTCTATGCCTTGTGCCAGGATGTAAAAACGCGCTTGAATTTCAAGGATGCCGTTGACTTTTACGTCACCGGTGACAGCACGCTCAATGCCTTTTCCATAGCGGCCGAGGAAGAGGACCAGCCGCACATCGTGAACATCAATTCCGCGATGTTCGACCTCATGAGCGAGGAGGAGCTGCGCTTTGTCATTGGCCACGAGCTCGGGCACATCATCAACAAGGATTCCGCCCTCAAGCGGCTTATCTACTTCGTATTCCCGCCGGATACCACCAATCCGCCCATCACCCTTCAGTATAAAATCCGCCTGCACGACCAGTTGGCGGAACTGGTGGCCGACCGTTACGGGTTCCTGGCCAACGGAAACCTTAACGCCTGCGTAACGGCTTTCTATAAGATGTCCTCCGGACTGGATCTTGCAAAGATGAACGTGAGCATTGACGCCCTGCTCTCCGACAACCGCAAGCGCCTGGACTACTTTATGAAGGGAAAAGGCCTCAGCCGCTATGACCATCCGGTTAACCCCATCCGTGTACAGGCCATCCACCTCTTTGTCACCGCCAAAGACGAAAAGGAG
>CACXHH010000251.1 GCA_902767455.1 uncultured Eubacteriales bacterium | reverse complement strand
ATGAACAAGAACGCCACCAACAAGACAGTCCTCAGCGACCTCCTCGCTACCGTACGCGCAGCCCAGTTCAACTTCGTGGACAAAGGCTTTACCGAAGACCGCACGTCTTTGCTCGGTTCAACCGACCTGACCAACTCCACATACTGGAATACCAACATGTCCAAGAATACAACCGGCGGACACCACTGGGACGGCACCATGACTCCGTACTACGAGCAGTCAGCCTCGCCTGTCAACTACTGGGAATCATCCAGCCCATGGACATCAAGTGCCCGTCAGACTGTCAAGCTCCCTGCCGGCCACTACATGGTCAAGGCCACCGCACGCGCCAGCCAGTATGCCCAGTCATACATCAAGGTAGGTGACCAGAGCGTATCCTTCCCATCCAAGGGTGATACAGGTCGCGGCGTCGACGTGAACGGCAACGTCAATTTCCGTTCCGACGGCACTTATGCCAACAACAACGTCGGACGCGGATGGGAATACCGCTATTTGGCATTCGACGTAATGAACCCCAATGACAATGTCACTGTCGAGATAGGCGGTTCGTGCGAGGGAATCATCCACCAGTGGATTTCAATCAGCAATATCCAGCTCCTTGCCAAGCCAGCACCCGAGATGAAGATGCTCAGCTATACCTATGACGACAAGACATATACACCCTCTTCTTCCAACACCATCGACATGTCCGACGTCTTCTGGAAGGAAGAGATTATACCTGCAGTCGAGACTGCAGGATATGGCGTATACGAATGCAAGTTCGACTCCGTACAGTGGCAGATGCACGTTACACTCAGCCAGGAGGAAGGCATCAACTACGGCTATGCCCCAATACAGTACACCATCCAGTACCACAAGCCGGCACCGGGACTCACTACATTGATGTTCGACGGCGAGGACATCCTCAACGCAAGCACCGTTGACAAATACTACAATGCCAGCCTCCTGACATATTCCACCAACCAGGACACACAGAAGACCCAGCTGTCATTCAACCGCAAGGCCAATGTCCTGACCATCGTCACCAGCGGTTACAATCTGGACAACACCTACGTCATAAGCTTCAAGGACGCCTCGGCCGTCAGCACCGAGTTTACCGAGATGATAGCCGTAACAATCAATCAGGAAGCCTCCGAGCCCGAGGAATCCACCGTATATACCCGTGAAAACGGCGACGGCACATTCGATTTCGAACTGCCCAACTTCCAGCTCATCATCGATGGCGAGGCCATGCCTATAGGCACAATCGTACTGTCGGGCATCACAATGATCAACGAGGACGGTGTCACCACCTTCAAGATAAAGAAGACCGTAACCATTGCCGCAGGCGACAAGGAAGGCATCTCCACCGACGAATGGTTTGGTCCGTGGCTCGGTGACATCCCCGTCGACCTGAACGTTGGCAAGATATATGCCGGACGCCTCTATTGCGAATTGGACATCGACATGCAGGAATCACTTGGTCAGACCATCAAGGTCGTTGTAGGCACAGACAAGGATGCCTACCTCGTAGGTGACGCCAACGGCAATGGCGAGGTGGAAATCGGAGACATTACATCCGTACTGACCCTGATGGCCACACCCGACGATACCGGTTTCTACGATACAAAGGCAGCCGATGCAAATAAAAACGGCGAGATAGAGATCGGTGACGTGACCACGATACTGGCCATCATGGCAGGAAATTAATTACCCAAGAAACAGGATACAGACCGTGGAGACCCAGAATTTCATAGTAATGCTTACATTTGCCTGCTGTACTATGGCACACGCCGTAGCCACGGCAGTAGTGGCCATTTACGCCAGATACAAGGTGCAATATCTCAGCCTGGCATGGATTATGGGCCTTTTTACAATGATCCTGCTCATCATTACGCCTTTCAGCGCAAGTGTGGCAAACGGTCATCCCGGCCTCCTGCATCCCGGCATGCTGCTCATGTTCGTTGTCGGCAGCTACATGCAGAGTATCTATACCTTCGGCATCACCATGCCCGGTTTCCTCCAATGGGGGCGCATGTGGGGCTATGCCTCACCCATCATCATCCTGGGCGTCGTATCCCTTGTCGCATTCTATCCCTTCGGCAGCCTTACCAAGGTATACTCGTTCTCCGAGCTTGCCGACAACATACTCTCTCCCGACCTGATAATGCGTATCATAGCCCTCGGCATGGGAGTCTACTATGTCATCAACATATTCCGTCTGCCCCACCGCATGGCATACAAGACCATAATACCCACATACCTGGTGGGCTATTGCACATTGCTGGGCCTCAGTTCCGTACTCTATATCTATGTCTGCTTCAACTACAGCGCCCAGGGCCTGTGCTGGTACGTAGGGGTATTCTCGGCACTGAATATGTACCTCGTCTTCCAGACCCTGGACAATATGGCACGCACCCTGCCCCTTCCCCACATAGACGATGACAGCTATATGCTGGATGAAGATACCGATGAAAACGCGCAAAACGATGCCGAAACCAGAAGGGAAGAAGATTTTAACGAGCGCAATCTCCGTTGCTATCACCGCATACAGCACTGGATGCAGAACCACCGCGCAGCATGGTGCGACTACACGTTCAACCGTGACCGCCTGTGCGAGGAGACAGGCATCAACCGCCAGCTCATGCTCCAGTGCCTGCGCAGCCAGGGCTACAACAACGTACACGAATACCTGACCCTGTATCGCGTCGAGGAACTGAAGAACCTCGTCAAGTCAGGACGCCTGCGTGTCGCCACCGAGTGCGATATGGCAGGCTTTGCCACCGTCAAGACAGCCCGCCTCTGCTTCGAACGTACCTATGGTGTAAAACTGGATGACTATATCTCAGAGAAAACAAAAGTAAGAAATTGAGACTTACTTCCTTTTTCATAGATTATCTATACTTTTGTCACATATTTCCCATACTCTACACATACTCTATCCAAGGTGTATCCAAGGTGTATCCAAGGT
>CACXHH010000250.1 GCA_902767455.1 uncultured Eubacteriales bacterium | reverse complement strand
AGGCAAAGAAGAGCTTCTTACAGATAACGGCGTATATATTATTCAGCCGAGATCTGAAGTCGTGACCGCCAGAAGAAAAGAAACGGCACTTATGAAGCAAGTAAGCAAAAATTCAGAATTTTACGGAATGGCCATAGAAAACGAATTTTCTTACGATCAAAGCCCATACATCAAAACAATACCTATTAAGCATTTAACGCCGGTATTTGATTATGCCGGCATAATGTATTGCTGGCAGACTTCAGAAGGCTTTTATATGTGTAGATCCAAAGGCAAAGTACCTTCTTCCTGCCGATATGACAGCAGCCGTACAGACCGGGAAAAACTATCAATGGATTTTTCGCAGCTGAAGCCGTATTACTACGCGGGATTGATTTATTTCGCTGATATGCGGCTTTTGTCGCTTTTCAAATCCATATTCGGTATTGACTAAAAAGTTAACATAATATATATTTTAGTTGCGGGATTAGCCCTTGAAGAAAGCCCGGAAGGCTTGGGAACTGGCAGCGACAGCCTACAATCCCGCTTTGGAGTATATTACAATGACAGAAAATATAATTGTAGCGATATTATCATTTATAGGTACGCTTGTAGGTAGCTTACTTGCAAGCAGCAAAACGCGAGCGGTTTTGGAATACAAAATTGACGACTTGCAAAAGCGCGTTGATAAGCATAATCAAGTTATTGAAAGAACGTATAAGCTCGAAGGCAGAATGGAAGAAGCCGAGCATGACATTAGAGATATTAAAGCTAAACTTTAGGAGATAATAATATGTGGACAAAGGAATTTTGGCTTGATACAGCCGAAAGAACAGTATATACAATAGCTGAAATATTAATCGGCTTTATAACAGTTGATCAGACAATAAGCCCGATTGACTGGAAAAACGCACTTATTACAAGCGGTATTGCAGGCTTGGCAACACTGCTTAAATGTATCACAGTAAAGGCGATAAACGATGGTAAAACAGACTAACAGTTTCTTCATACAGATCCTCCAGAAGGCCCGCGAACGTTCAAACGGCTACGGAACGCCGTGGCCGTATAACGTGGGCTTTTATGATGGGCAAAAAATCACGTGGGATTGTATAGGCCTTATAAAATCAATATGCTGGACACGCGGAAAAATTGTAGATAATTACGATGTAGGCACGTGCGCCGCTTATGATCCGACGCAGGGGCTTGACGATTTAACCGAAAAAGGAATATTAGACGCTTGCAGCGATGTTTCTTCTAATTTTAAGAATATCGAAGCAGGCGAATATTTATATTTTGAAGATGGCGGACACGCCGGCGTATATATCGGCGAAGGCCACGTTATTGAATGCACGCTTGGCTGGGGGCTTAACGGCGTTATACAATCCGATATTGACAATGCCGGAAGGTCTTTTTACAAAGGCGTGCAACGCGGCCGCTGGGTAAAACACGGCAAGCTTCCTTTTGTTGATTATAAGCAATTAATCAAAGTAGGCGATATTGTTACGATCAATCCCGGCGCTTGCGTTTACGGATCTAATATAAAATTTGCTCCTTTCATTTACGGTATCCCTCATACAGTAAAACAAATTGACGGAATGCGCGCCGTAGTATCCAACGATACCTACGGCGTGGAAGCCGTCAGCGTTGACGATTTAACGCTGTACGAAGCACCGAAGGAAGAAAGCAAAGACAATATAATTGAAGCAATTATTGCTTTGCTGGACAAAGCAAAAGAGTTATTGAAAGGATTATTAAGCAATGGCAAGAAAGAAGAAAGAGCCTAAAGCAATAATTCATATTGCTATTATGGGCGATACCATTAAGAAGATTGCAGGCAAATACGGCGTAGATCCTATTAAGCTTGCAGCCGATAATAACATCGTTAACCCGAACTATATTCAACCGGGCAAAAGTATAGTTATAAAGGAGTAACAAAAATGGAATTAAAAGATCTAATGAAACTCGTAGACGCAGGCTTTTCAAAAGATGAAATAATGAAGCTTGCAGCTGCCGGCACAAAGAAGGAAGAAGAGCCGGCAAAGAAAGAGCAGAAGGCGGAAGAGATCAAAGAAGAGCAGAAGGAAGAAGAACAGAAGGAAGAAAAACAGAAAGCTCCCGAAGATCCTAACGCCGGCATAGCTGAAGCAATAAAGGAAGCAATGAAGCCTTTTGAAGCTATGTATGAAAAAATGGCCTTAATGGCTGGTAAGCCGTCCTTTGATAATATCCAGCCTAAAGGAATAGATGACGTTATTGATGATTTCTTTAAAGGAGAATAAGACAAATGGCAAACTCATTAACCCCAACTGATGTTTACGCAATAGTCAATGCAATGTCCGCCGAAATGTTCGGCGATAACGCAAGCTTAACAGCTGTAAACACTTCTACATTTGTAACAGTCGGCGAACACATGCTCCGTACCGGCTACACAAATACCCTTGACGCTCTTTCCAACGTTATAGGAAGAACAATTTACGCCGTTAGAAGATATAACGGCAGATTTAAGATCATTCTGAAAACCCCGGCAGAATGGGGCGGAATTGAAAGAAAGATTTCATTCTACGCAAAAGGTATGCAGCCGAGTACGGACTGGAATACAAACCTTGCAGGCACACAGCTTGACGACGGCCAGAGCGTAGATATGTATAAGATCAGCAAGAAATATCCGCTTGAAATCAACTTTGCCGGCATTAAAACACTTCAGTATGACGACACTACATTTCTTTATCAGCTCAAAGCTGCATTCCATAACGAACAGAGCTTCAGCGATTTTGTAAGTGCAAAGCT
>CACXHH010000249.1 GCA_902767455.1 uncultured Eubacteriales bacterium | reverse complement strand
TTGTTTGCTCTAGCCATATTTACCTCATTATTAATCCGGCTATAACGGTCGGACACCACTCCGGCTATGAATTGCACATAATTAATATAAGGAGGTTTCACATGAAAGTGAAACGTGGCTGCCGTTGTAGGTACTGCCCCTACGCTAGAAGTGCCAAAAACTCCTGTACTGCTTTTATACGAAACGGCAATTTACCAATTACAATAATCAGATATACATTTGTTATAGTATTCTAAATCGTTTCCTTTAAGATTCTGCCTACAATGATTATCTATCTGTTCCCACATCGACTGATACAGTTTACATATCCACTTTTCCTTATCATAATGCTCGTAAACTTTCCAATTTACTGCCATTGATAATTCGGTTATGAAAATAGGATCATGCCTGTTCTCGACAAATAATCTGTCATAGGTATTGGCAATAGCGGAAATTCCAAAAGGTTCTGCCATACTTAACTCGACATAAAAACTCTTATGAGGTTTATATCCCGTAAGTTGTTCGATCTTCCAGTCCTTTATTGCCACTTATTTAACCTCCTTACACTAAACATTATAGTAAATGTTCATAAGAAGTTCAAGCATTAAAAGCAGACCATTCATTTTCAATATCGGAAAGCCACTCATAGAATAATTCTTCTGTGGAATCTGCATCAGAAATGTCTTGCAAGTAATCTCCGGTTATTGCCATAAGTCTGCAATAGATAACGGGATTATCAGCTATTTGTGCCTGTTCTGAACAAGCCTGTTTAAATGCTCTCCAAAGAATGTGCAAGGGAAATCTATCATCATTCTCATTGTATGCGTTTATAAGGCTATTCTCGTCAGTTTTAAGGGTATTTAATATATCTCTTACACTCTTTCTCAATAATTCGGTATTCATTTCACACATCTCTTTTACCTCTCCTATATTTGTGGCTACTTCCAGGATATATTCTTTCTCTTCATCATCGAGATCAATGTCATTGAGATAATCACACTTATCTTCATAAGAATACGATTCCATGATATAAGTTACTGCGTTATTTTTTATCTTCAACGGAATGTTATTCAGATTCTCGCAAGTAAGAATAAAGTATGCTTCGTAAGGCAAGTCTTTTATCGTATAGAGTAAAAGCTTTGTAGTTTCCTCTGATATATTATCGCACTCTGTAAGAACATAAAGCATAGGCATAGCAGGTGCAACTTGGTAAGCAAGTTCAAGGATATGTTCTACTGCATGAGATGTAGGTGCTATATAAGTAAGTCCATGATCTAAACTTCCGGCAATATAGTTAGCAAGTGTTTTTCTTCCGCTGCCTTTTTCTCCGATGATAATAGATACTCTGGGGAATCTGTTTAATTCAACTTGCCTGTCTATTCTTTTAAGAAGTTCTCTTTGTCCGATCATATATCTTTCTCCCTATACATCTCACAAAATTCTCTAGCAGTAACTTCAAGAACGAATCCGTCTTTTTCATTTGCTAATGCTATACAACAATTAGTTATCGTAAAGCCTTTGCCTTGAATAAAGTCTTTCTTTAATTCTCTACAATAAATACAGGATTTACAATTCATCGTTCTGCTCCTTATATAAAATAGGCTATTATTCCAACCACACCGATAGTGAACAAAACAAAATTCATAGGTGGGACAGATTCTTTGTGAAAAAATCTACCTGTATTTACAATTCCAAAAAATACAGTTAAAAAGATAAATACCAACAACAAAATTTTCGATGAATACATATTACTTCTCCTTCATTCTCTCCATATTGTTTCTATAAGGTCTATTATCCACTTAATTACTAAATACATAATTCCCATTGAACATAGAATTATTAACAACATATCAACTAACTCTGTCATTCCTTATCCTTACCGCCTACGTTATCAAATAACAACTTAACCAATACTGTCAGACATAATGCCTGTTCATAATTTATTTTTGAGAAGCCACATACATCGGGAATAACACAATTCCACATTATCATTACAGGAACAGCATATAACAGGGATAAAATTACAAATACTATAATTGCTATTACTACTTCTTTCATGTTTGATTCTCCTCCTGCTTCGGATAATAAACGACCATATCCCCGTTCTTTAACCATATTGTCATACCTTCTTTGTCTTTCTCAAACAACTCGTGGCATATAGGTCTGTAATCCCATACTTCGATGTTTGGAAAGCTCTCATGGAATTTATGTAAACATTCTTGAAAAGTCATAAGTTATCCTCCCATTCCTGGAAATGGACATTCCCATTCCCAATTTTCGAAACTAATACAGTTATTAAGTTTAAGTTTTCCTTTTTCTGAATCGCTACCATGATGAACGATCACTTCCTGCATAAATTCCACACCACGTTCAATACCAAATAGCCTTATATCAACTTGATATTTGTCTGCGATAGCTATTAGATTGTCAATATCTGTGTCACGAGCAGAAAAAGACCACGCTTGCCGGATATTAAATACACAAACGCCCTCTTCATTATACATATATGCACTTGTAGGCAATACAAACATTCTTCTTGTTCCATTTACATGAGGATCATTAAAAATCTCAAAGTCTATCTCGTCACAAGTTGAATTATCTTTTATATATTCAGTTTTTGGACGTTTATTTTCTCCAAGAAAATCATAACCTTGAATACCCTCGTTAATAAAACGCTTAATGTCTACTCTCTTTCCTCTTAATTTCATTGTACCTTCTATCCAATTCGGCATATTATTCTGTCCTCCCCATCATTCTATCTATTGTTTCCTTGATACCTACTAACTCTTCGTACTTCAACATAGCATCTATGTGTCCTTGAGTAAGATAAAGACTTTCTCCTTCTTCCGTAACTATCGTGTGAGTTATAAGAGGTTTAGCATCTACATCATGCAGATTCCCGTCTTTATCTCTTATACAGACTGTATTAAATTCTTTATCTACCAAGTCATAATCTATTATTGCTATAAACTTCATACTAATACCTAATTATTGTTCCTTTCCCGTTGTTTTCATTTACCCAGTCAATTACTTCTTTGTAATTCAGACCACCTTGATCTTTGGATTTCATTACAAAATCGTATATTTGAGGGTGTGTTACTTTCATTCTTTCAAAACGTCCTTCTCCTGCTTTTTCACAATGTGCGCCAAACATACAAAAGGCACACCCTGTTCGTTGACAACCCGTTGTCTTTAACTTCCGGTTATCTTGGCATAAACCAAGATCGAAGTAATCTATCTGTCCGTTTAACTGTCCTTCCTTTTCATAATCAACAACTATTTCTCCATACACGCTGCATATAGGAAGATTTTTGTCTTTGATGTATTTAAGCACATCTTGTTCTTTCCAAAATGCCATAGGTGTTGATACAGGGGATTTCATTTCAAAGCCGTTGCAACCATTATCCAACCATTTCTGCGTTCTTAATCTGCTTTCATCTGCCATAGTTGCTAACATAGGTTTTCTTCCTGTTTCTTTGCCATATCTATGTGCAGGTTCTTTCTTCATTATGTTGCAACATTTATTACTGATCTTAAACGGTGCTTCTAAAAGGAATTTCCACCTTACTTGCGAATATAAGGATAAATCTCTGTCTGTATTACTAGGGATATTCGCCTTTATCGTCCCGTCCTCTGTCAGCCACCCCAACAGTTGTGCTAATCTCTGATTCTGTCCTCCTTTTCTTTGTGCCTTTCTCTCGTTTAGAAAATTCGCCAATTCCTCGGATTCGCCTATACTTTCTGTCATACCCCCCCGACTTGCTTGGCAAATACTTGCCTTGTCCGCATAACTTTTCATAGAAGTATTGGTAATTACCCCCCCCGTTTTTGAGATCAAGAAGATACCTTTTAGCACCTTCTACGCACTCGGAAACTTCTTTGGATATAAGAGGATAACCATAATTCTCGATGACCTGCTTAAAATTTTTCTTTGGTTTAAGCCATGTAACATTATCGAAAGTCTTAACAAAATTTCTTATTTCTGGATATTCAAGTCCTGTATCTACAAAGAC
>CACXHH010000248.1 GCA_902767455.1 uncultured Eubacteriales bacterium | reverse complement strand
GTATTGACCACATTCATAGAGTGATCAAAAAGTCCCCCGACATATGCACCATGATACTTGGTGGACGCTGGGGCAACGAAAAAGTCAGTTGCTAAAATAGCTTCCCAGGGTATTGTATTCTCACACCCATTTTCCTTGGCTGACTCTCTAAGAAAGTTAACTCTTTGCCCAGCTGTCCATCCTTTCGTGTTCACTGCAATTGATTCGTTTAACATTGGATTATCCCCCTTTCAAACTACACATATTATACTACACCAGAATCTATCTATAAAGAACGAAAAGGGCAAAACAAACTCTGAAAATTCATGTATTTACACATAAAGCTCTTGAGTTGTTCTTCCCTTTTCGTACCTCAGCTCGTTATTTTACTCTTTTTCGTCTTCTACAGTGTCTAATTTCTTATTGGAATTCCTAAGTATAATAGTAGAGGGCTGAATAGAAGACAAAATTATCTGCCCGCTATCCATCACAACGACCGCTCTTGTACGGCGACCAAAAGTGGAGTCAATTGCCAAGCCTTTATCTTTGGCCTCTTGTATCATTCTCTTGACCGGAGCTGACTCAGGACTCACTATGGCAATTACTCGGCTGGCAGAAGCATAGTTCCCCAAGCCAATGTTCAAAGACTCCATTCTCTCACTCCATTCTATAGGTTTTCACAAGATCTGGATCAAGAACGACCTGATCTTTTAAGATAGCCTCGAACTCAGGCTCGCCTCTCATGTACTCAAAAAAGTTCTGTTCCATATACAGAGACTTGTCAACTCCTACACCACTATCACAAAAGGCAACTATATACCCAGTAGGAGTTTTGTATGTTTCTCTCCGTACAGGATTTTTGCTGCTCGAGCGTGTTATAAACCATCTCTCGTTAATTATACCACAAGGCATAACATAGGTGTCCTCCAGGACACAGAAATCGAGCCTATTCATCACAAAAGTCCTCCAGTGGTATATCATTTTCTTGGTAAGGTATGAATATCCCCTTTGATGCCAAGTTGTTGATACACTCAGCCAGGTAGTCATCATTGTGTTCCGGGTATACAACCCCCATCAACTTGTTGTTGAGCTCCTTTATGTCAGGAGCAGAATCCCAAGTCCTCCTGGGCGTATTGTCCCCTTGATAACTTATATCACACCATTTAAGGTCAGGTGTATACCCTCTCTTGAGCATCTCACTTATAACCTTCATATGGTAGCAGTACAGCCATTCCTTGGGATGCTCAAACACATAGTTGACTGTTGAGTGTGGCTTTCCCCACCCAGCTCCTCTCAGGGCACAGCACTCACGGTGCTGGCCCAGGAGCTGCTGACGAGGAAGGAGCGGAAGTAGCTTCTCATGCCATAGGCGCATCAGTATTATCCTCCTTGGTGGATTGTTCCCAGTTACTCATAAAATCACAAGTGACACATTCTTTGCTTGGGTATTTGTGAGCACAATCATAACAGTTGCCTTCATAGTGACTTGCGGTCCAAACAGGATAACGGATTCGGATGAGGTACATATCGCCGTTGATGATACGAACCGCAATATTATACCCCAGAGTTTTAATGGCATTCTTATATGCACATCTGGCTGAGCTATTGTTTGCATAAGTCCTGGGCAAAAGGGAAACAGTCAACACATCCTTGTCGCTTTTGTAAAAGTCCTCAACGACTTGCTGTACATATCCAAACTTTCTCATAGCCTTCTCCTCATCCCTGAATAACTACTTCCACCCTGTAGGGAGCAATGGGGACACACATAGTAATAAGGTTATTTGCTACAGATTTGTACGCACCTACAACAAAATCATGAGGATTGCCAACATATGCAAACTCTCCTTCTTTGTCATGAACGTGGACTGTGGTGTATGCGGGAAGAATTTTCATTAGATCTTTCAATGTCATTGAGATCCCTCCATATTCAGATTGTGGTTTCCCACGACTCCCTTTCGGGAGTTTCGGTCAGTTACCAGCTGACCATCATCAGATGGGAGCAATATACAGATCATACAGCTGAGCGATCTCCTCTTCTGTAGAGCACTTCTCTATCTCTTCCCAAATCTTCTGGGCGATACGGGTTCCCCAGTTATCAACCATGGTCTTGTTGACAAGACGAACCTTTGCTTCCAATGTGTTGTAGTTGTACATAATTATCCTCCCAGTTTTATCTTCTTCGATGTCCATACAACACCTTGCCAATGGATTCTGTACAGGCTTTGCGCTTGGCAAGTAGCTCACTTTGTCGTTTGTTGTGTTCAGCCCATTCCTTGTACTCTGTACAAGATGAGTGACAACAAGTCGTTTCAGTCACCCAGCGTTTTGTACAGTCTTTACATGGACAAACCATTGATCGCTCACCCTCCTCTGCCGGGATGATGATGTTACTATAAACTCCCATCATCTTATCCTCCAGTATGTAGTTTTGCTCGTGTTTGTCCAGGTATTCCTGAGAACAATCTCAGAAGGACTCCAAGACATGAATACAAAGTCAGGCGAGCAAGGACGTATATCCCCCGTGTGCCATGAATCAAGTTCAGCTCGAGCAAGATTGAATAAATCCTCTGTAACAGGATTGTCTTCAGAGTATCTCATCCATTGGGAGGGTTGAGCAATCACCTCTTCAAGTGTATCAGCATACTCTTTGGAATCCACTCTGTTAAACACACACCAGCAGTATGTGCGCAGATCGTCAGTATTGTTTTCTCTCACACCATATAAGACTTTAGCAAGAGATCTGGCCTCAGTATCAAGCTGAGATTCATACGGATCTTTTGTCATATTGATCTCAGCAGCTTC
>CACXHH010000247.1 GCA_902767455.1 uncultured Eubacteriales bacterium | reverse complement strand
TTCAGTATTGGTTGCTGATTTCCAATATTTAGGAAGATCAATCGTAAGCGTATTTGCACCACTTATCAACTTTATAGCACCCATTATCGATGCGATAGTTGATAGGATAGCACTTCTTCTGAGTTATATCGGAATGTTGATGGCTGCACTTACCGGGGCATCTTCTTTTACTAAAGCCAAGAAGAATGTCGGCAATTATGCGAAATCCTTAGATAGTGCATCTAAATCCGCGAAGAATCTTACGATGGGTATTGATGAACTTAACATTCTTGCGGAGAGTAGTGGAGGTGGCGGCGCAAGCCCTTATGACGGTTGGGAAGATGCTTGGGAAGAAGTAGAAATTCCCGATTGGATTAAAGACCTTGCTAACAAGATAAAGAAGATGTTCGAAGACTTGTTAGCACCTCTGAAAAAAGCATGGGATGCAGTAAAGGAGTATTTTAAATTTGCATTTAAGTACATGAAAGACCAATTAAAGCAATTGGCCAAGTCCATCTGGGATGCATTTATAGAGGTATGGAATGAGGATGCAACCGTTGAAATGTTCAAAAACATTCTCAGGATTATTGCTGATTTAATGATAGTTATTGGAAATCTGGCAAAGAATTTCAGAGAATCATGGGATGAGGTTGTAAATGGTGCGTCTAGGGGCGTACAGATATTCCGTGGCATAAGAGATATATTTGCAATTCTTGTTGAACATGTACGCAATGTTACATGGTATATGGTGCGTTGGTCATCCGAGTTATCATTTGACAACTTGCTAGATGGTGTTATTGAGCTGTTGGATGCATTGTACAAATTGGCCGATTTCTTGGGCGGTGTATTTGAGGACGTAATGAAGAATGTTGTCCTTGAATATATAAGATTTATGGTCGAGGATGGACTCCCTCATTTAATGCACATGATTTCAGATGTCATTGATGCATTTGATTTCGAAAAGCTTAGATCACAATTACAACCCCTTGAAGAATCTTTTGTGAGCCTTTTAGAAAGAATCGACATTGGGACGACCAATGCTTTCGGGAACATAGGGAAAGCCATTGGAGAATTCACACAAAGCGAGAATTTTCAAGCGTTCCTTGACAATATTCAATATTTTATGGATTCCATATCTGATGAGGATGTCCAAAAAGTCTTAGAGGGAATAGGACTTGGAATAATGCATATCGCAGAGGCTTTAGTGAACTTTGTTGGTAGCGATACGTTCAAAGAATTTGTAGATATGCTTAATTCATGGCTCGATGGAAAATCAGCAGATGACATAGCAGGCATATTAGAACGACTTGCATGGGCTATTGGACTGTTTAAATTTGCCGAATTTGCAACATCTGGGATTGCGGGATTTTTTAAGTTTGCAGCAGTCCTAGTGGCATTGAACAATCTACACACCATTGCGGCAGGACTTGCAGAATCAGCCGGGGCAGCAACGGCAGCGTCAGGCGGTTTTGCGGCATTTGCATCATCGGCTGCTGTTGTTGTAGCAATAATAGCTGCTGTTGTTGCAGCTGTCTATTCATTGATTTCGTCCTTTGGCGGTCTGGGTGGGCTTATTGCAAGAGTGAAAGAGGCTTTTGATAGGGTCAAGGAAACATTCAGACTTGTAGCAGAAGCTCTTAATATGGATGAGCATATTGCTCGCCTTAAAGACCGTTTCCAAGGCTTAATGGACAAGCTGGCTGATATGAAAGACCTTTGGAATATTCTTTTGTACCTTATTGAAGCCCTAGCACATGTATTTGCCGTGGTTCTTGCCCCTGCGATCGATCTTGTTGTCACTGCGTTAGATGTTGTTATTCAATTTATAAGTGGTGTAATAGATGTTATAGGTGGTTTAGCATCTGCAATCATGGGATTGATTGAGGGAATAGCAACAGGCGATTGGTCGAAGTTAGAAGGCAGCTTTAGTCGAATGGGAGAAGGCTTGGCGGAAGCATTTATTTTCCCATTTGGCACAATAGCCGAAAACTTAAACGATGCGATAGTCGGCGCAGTTGAGGGTGTTGGCAGTTTGTTCTCCGATGAGGTAGAGACAGAAATCAAGTCGGCTGATTGGGAGAAAATACCCGAAAATGCTCAAGTTGGAGAGAAAGTTGCAAACGGCACAGCTTCATCGTATAAAAATGCGGCGGCAAATACCGAGGCAGTAATGCAGCAAACCACAAAGGAGATGTTTAATAATGGATTGAATGTCGCCGGAGAGGTTGATTATAAAAAACCCGCAACAGAAACCACTCAGCATTTGATGGAAGAACTGTACGGCAGCGCACAGAATTCCGATTGGGCAACATATGGCACATTGGTAAATACTGAGGCAGGTAACAGTATTATCAATCAAAGTCAGCCATTTACAGATGCCAATGCTTCAACTGCAATGGAAGGTGCGCAAACCTTTGGCTCAGAATATGCCAATTATTTTAGCACTAATACAGAAATGAGTTCTGCATTAGGTGAGTTTGGTAGAACAAGCGGATTGGAGTTATCCAATGGATTTAATGAATCATTAGAAGCTAACATTTCTTCTTCACAATCAACCCTGACAGGATGGTTTATGAAGATTCAGGCAATTGTTAGTGAGCAAATGTCACAAGTGAGAACATTGTTTAACAAACTTCTTTCCAATATGTTTAGTGGTGTAGATATAGTTGCACCACTTAATATACTATTTGGTAATGTGACAACTGCTATAACGAACAACGTTAATACACTTGGAGCAAACCTTACAGGAACAATACTACCAACATTCATGCAGACTTATTTACTTCCTTTCTTTGGATTGGAAAGATGGCAACCATTGTTTGATAATCTTATGAATACGGTATTTATACCGCTATTTGAGATATTCAGAACGTGGTTTACAGAAGAGGCAATGACGGTATGGTGGAATGAAGATTTACTGTTCTGGTTTTCCGCTGATAAGTGGAATGAGGATATCTTTACACCGCTGCATGAATTGTTCCAAGAGAATTGGGATACATTCTCAGGATGGTGGGACACATCTATGACGGCATGGTGGGAAAACCAAGTCAAGGTGTGGTTTAGTGAAGAAATCTGGGAAGAGCAGTTTAATCATGTTCTTACGGTTGCAGAAAAAGTCTTTGAACTTATCAAAGATGCCATCAAGAAAAGGATTGAAGAGGCTCAAAAAGCCGTTGAAGATGCATGTGAGGAAATGAAGAATGCTATTGAAGAAGTCATGACCGCTCTCGATGAACTGATAGAAAAAGTTGGTTCGTTAGGTGGTATAAGTGGTGGATTATCAATAGGCTTTAGTGGTGGATTTGCAAACGGTGGATTCCCCACAGAAGGGTCATTATTCCTTGCAGGTGAGGCCGGAGCAGAGTTTGTCACAAATGTAGGTGGAAGAACCGGGGTAGTATCAAACGGTGAGATCACAGGCATAGCCGATGCGGTTTATTCGACAGGAAATCAGGAATCAACGCTACTTTCTGAGTTAATCAGTGTAGGCAGACAGATGCTTGATAAAGACCCTGTTGTAATCGGTGACAAAGACATAGCACGTATGGCCAATAGTGGACAATCAAAACTTGGAATGAGCATAATAAGCTAAAGCAGGTGGTTACTCTGTCAAAGGAGTAGCCACTTTTTAATGGAGGTGCAGTATGGCATTTCTTGAAGTAAATGGAATTGAATTACCGTGTCCTAGTGTTGGACTTGAAATCATCATATCTACCGCCGTTAATAGT
>CACXHH010000246.1 GCA_902767455.1 uncultured Eubacteriales bacterium | reverse complement strand
GGTGCTTGCGAGGATAAGTTCCGCATCGCCAAGAAGGCCAAACAGCTCAACCTCGACGCCATCCACGACTCCGTACACGAGATGGCACGCGACGAGGCGCGCCACGGCCGCGGCTTCCAGGGCCTACTCGACCGCTACTTCAAGTAGCCTCCGAGTGGACGTGAAGTAGCGACAGGGCGCTTGTAGGGTCGACGCATGCGTCGACCGGGTGCCGCCAATGCCGGCCGAAGGCCGGACCCTTTTAATAACCCCACCCTAAGGAGCGACAGCAACGCAGGGTGGGGTTAGCCACATCCACGCCCACCGTCGCCAGACGGGCGACCCCCATCAGTGCCCGCTCATGCCGACTGCGAAGCAGTCGCCACCATGCTACACCCGGGCGACGCATGCGTCGCCCCTACACCGACCCACCATCACTATCTCTCGTCCACCCGTCCACTTAAATCATTTCCAGGGACAAAAGAAGGAGACCGTCTCGTTGCGGCGCGTGCGCTCGGCGCGCTCACCGCTCTCGTCGAGCACCAGCATAGCTATGGCGCGCGTCATCAGTATGTCGTCGTGCTTGCCCGGCCGCGCCTCAAACCCCTTCTTTCCCGCCGGCTGATAGTAGGTGGCCATCTCGTCGAGCGCCATAGTGTCGTGCTCAACGTAGGTAGCGTCGCGCACGCGCGCCACCAGTTTCATTATCATCTCATTCTTGGTACGCACATTGGTGTGTACACCCGGCTTGGCCGGCGAGTCGGCCAGCGGGTCGTACATCTTGCGGAAGTAGAAGCGGCTGCCGTAGGCGTTCGCCACCTCGCGCATGAGCGCCTTGCCGTCGATGCCCGCGTTGCAGTGTGTCTCGAGCGTGTTGCTCTCTATGGCGAGCTTGGCGCGCCCGTACATCGCTCCCAGCTGCGCCGCCTTCCATGCCAGCAGGTCGTGATCGATATGTCCGCGCCACTGCGCCACCACCTCGGGCATACCGTAGTGGCTGAAGCGGTCGACGACGCATATCACGCTGTAGTCGCTCTGCGCGCTGCGGCCGCCTATGTCCACCGTCACCACGTAGCGGAAGCTGCTGGGCTCGTCGGTGTGCTCCGACGGCTCCGGCATCGCCCAGATGCTCAGCAGGCCGTTGCTGTTCTCCACCAGAGTCGAGCGCAGACTGCGCCGCTCGCCCACTATCTCGCCGCGCCACAGCGGAGCGTGGCATCGGTCGCGCAGCCGCTCGATGGCGTCGATGGCAAACACGTCGAAGCCCGACGTGCTGAACGCCTCGGCCGCCGTGCCGGGGAACTCGGCGTGCATCTGCCGCAGGTCGCTATACTCGCGGCGCTTGTTGTGATACCAGTTGATCTGCTCGAGCGTCAACCCCTGCTGCCACAGCCCGTACTCATAGGCGTCGAGCGAGCGCCACAGTGCCGCCACGTCGGCCACCGGCTCGCGGTAAATCTCTATCTCGTGCCACGGCACAAACAGCGGCGTGTAGCCCGTCAAGCCCGTGATGGCCTGCGTCCATTGGGTATGGAAAAACGAGCCTACGCCGTCGGCGGTGCTCTCCATCACCACCACCGTGTCGCGCAACCGCGGCACAGTGCCCATCACCGCGCGTATCACGTCCTCGGGACGGTGCATCGTGCTCTGCTTCCAGAACGCCACCTCGCTCAGGTGGGCGAGCTTGAGGTCGTAGCCGCGCACGGCATCCTCGCTCAGCGCGCTGCCGATTATCACCAGCGAGTCGCTCGGCATCAGACGGTTGACATTGGCCGCACCCTCAAACGACTCAAAGCGCGGCCGCTCGCCGCCCGACATCTCGCGGGGGTAGCGCGACAGCAACCGCGTGTACATTCCCTTGATGGCTGCCGCGCTCTGACGCAAGTGGCCAATAATCACGCTGTTCCAGTTGGCGCGCACCACCAGCTGCAGCCACGCCATGTATAGCTGAACCAGCGTCGAACCGCCCCACTGCCGCGCCTTAAGCAGCAGCACGCGCACCGGCTCGCCCGCCTGACGCGCCCCCTCCATCACCGCGATCAGCCGCCGCTGCGGCACATTGGGCACCAGAGGCTCGAGACGCGACTTGAGTTTGTTGACGATGGTTGTGCACGTGGCGCACCAGTATTCAAAGTCGTACTTTATGCGCTCGCGCTTAAGCCGGTCGCCGCCGGCCTCCACCGCCTCGCGGCCCAACGCCTCCACCAGCGCCGACGGCAGATAGAGCGGCGTATCGTAGCCCGACACTGCCATAAGCTCGCGCTCGCCGTAGCAGCCCTCGCCCGTGAGCGGATCGTAGGGCGACCGCACGCGCTGCAACCGACGCGCGTTCTCCGCCGCCACCTCCTCCACCGGAAGTTGCATCAGCGCCGCCAGCTCGGCCGAACCCTCGGCGAGTGCCACGCCGCCGGCCTGCGCGCTCGGCTCCACGCCTTGCGGATTTTTTATGCTCTGACTGCTGTTTGTGTTTTGATTGCTGTTTGTGTTCGTCATAGTCAAGATTTTTTTGCCGCAAAGTTACCCCGTCCCCCACCCCGCCGCAACCACATTTCCGCCATCCCCACGCGCGTGTAGGGTCGACGCATGCGTCGACCGGGTGCCGCCCAATACAGGGGCTGCGGGCTGCGCCCCACATAGTCCGCTGGCGCGTCCAATGTGGGGCTAACTAAAGTGCTACCTCTGGCGAGGTAGACAGG
>CACXHH010000245.1 GCA_902767455.1 uncultured Eubacteriales bacterium | reverse complement strand
TGCCATAAGAAATTTCGTTATTACGTTATGACGTCATGACGTTATGACGACATTATTCCACTACATTCACCTTGACGCCGTCCACGAGTTTGTGCTGACCGGTAGTGACAAACTCAACGCCCTTTTTAATCTCAGGCGCGATGATCTCGATGTCCTGATCGAAACGCTGACCGAGTTCCACTGCCACACGTTTGGCACGGCCGTTCTCCACGATGAAGACATAGCGGTCGTTGGCACCAACAAGTTTCTCCACACTCTGATAAGGCACCACGATAGCGTTCGCCTTGCCCAGACCGATGGTCGTTGTTACGTACATTCCCGGACGAAGCAGGTTTCTGCCGTTGGGAACCACTATCTTGCATTGGAAAGTGTGGCTGGAGGGGTCAATGGTCGGATAAACGATTTCCACCGTGGCTGGGAAAGTCTGTCCGGGATAAATCTCCGAAGCCAGCGTCAGTTTCATACCTGCCTTGAAGAGCGGGAAATAGGTCTCGGGGATTGCAACCAGCGCTTTCAGCTTGTCTATCTGCGTCAGCACTAAAATAGGCTGGCCGCTGTACAGTTCGCCGTCCTCGTAGGTCTTCGCGGAGATGACGCCGGAGAAAGGAGCTTTGACGTACGTGTTCTGCTCCAGGAATTCTAACTGCTCCTTGGTGGATTTGTACTGCATCGTGATCTGGTCGTACTGCTGTTGCGTAGCCGATCCGGTCTTGAGCAGCTGCTCCACACGGTTTTTCTCAATCTCTAAATTCGTCATGGAGATCTTGGTGGTCTTGTACTGGGTCTGGTCCATACGCACCAAGTCTGCTCCGGCGGATACGCGGTCTCCCACTTCGCAATAAATATGCTCGATCTTACCGGTCAACGAGGGTGCTACGTTCTGGGTCAGGTAGCCTTGCAGGTTGGTGGAAACAGAGATCTCGCGCTCTATCTCACGGGGTTGGAGAACGATGGTGCGCACTTGCTCCACGCGCTCTTCCTCTTCCGCAACAGAGGTCTCTTTGCTGCCGCAGCCCACAAGCGCCAGCGCGGCAAAAATGTAAAGAAAATTCTTTTTCATATTATTGATATTTAATTATTTCGTAATGACGTAATGAGGTAATGACGTAATTAGTTATTAAGGAACTCCTCCAGCTCCGATTGGGCGTTTATCAATGAGAGCATCGCTTGCACGTACGTAGATTGCGCATTGATGAGGTCATTGGAAGCGTTGGTAAGCTCCAAGTTAGATGCTGCGCCCCATTTAAATTTCTCGGTAGAGGAATTGAAGACGCGTTGTGTCACCTCGATATTATCTTTCTCGTTAAGATAGGTCTCATAGGCGTTTGTCAAGTTGAAGCACAACTGACGATATTGGATTTCCAAGTTGTCGGTAGTCTCGGAGAGGGTGTTTTTCGCCTCTTCGAGCGCAATCTTCTTCTCGACCACGCTTGCAGCGCGTTTACCCGATGACCAGAGAGGCATCTTAACCGTAAAAGCGATGGTATGTGGTGAGTTCATCATCTCGAAACCCGCTTCGCTACCATAGTCTCGGTAGTTATACTGGTAGGCGAGACTAACCGTTGGTCCATAGGCCCATCCTGCCATATGCACGTTTCTTTTCGCCAGTTCGACTTGCTGTTGGAGAAGTTGATAATTCAGGTTATTTTCCAACGTGAAATTCTGGCTCAACAGCTCGAGTACCCTATCCGGAGAGAGCACCTCGTCCATATTCTCCGTCAAGACCAATTCGGTCTCCACCGGTACATCCAACAGGACCTTGAGGCTATTGGTCGCCAATTCGACATTGCGTTTTTGGGCGTTGATACTGTTTTTGAGCGTGTTTACACGCACGCGGATCTGGTCAGCCGAAGTCTGCTCTGCTGCACCGACATTAACTGCGTTCTGGGTCATCTGCTCGAGTTCCTGAATATTCACGAGGCTCGAGTCCAGCAAGCCGGCGATGCTCTGAAGGGCCAGAACGGATACGTACGCGCTCATGACGCTGCTACGCAGTTCGTTCTCGGATTTCTCGAGAGCAATCTTATTCATCTTGATTGCCACATTATTGAGCAACGCGCCAACCACAGCCTGCCCGTTGATTCCGACAGCAGCTGTCACTCCGTAGATCCAAGGCGACATGGACATCGGCTGCTGCATGCCTGGGAAAAGAATCATCTTCTCCTTAAAATCATCGTCGTACATGACGTTTTTTCCTATTGATCCATCTACACTCGGCAGCATTGCTGCAATCGTTTGCCATCTTGCGGCATAAGCCTCCTGAACCGCCAAAGAGGCGTTCTTCAGGCTACGGTTTTGACGCACGGCATAGTTCTGCGCCTCCTGCAGACTCAGACTCAAGGTCTCTTGA
>CACXHH010000244.1 GCA_902767455.1 uncultured Eubacteriales bacterium | reverse complement strand
GTGTCATCGAGGTCGCCGTTGGGTTTATAAATCGGTTTAGCCCAATAAACGGTATCGATATCGATGATCGTATCCTGAGCTGCGCCGAGTGCTTTATAGTAGGCATCCAGCGAATCATTCGAAGCCTTGACATAGAGTTGCATACCCTGTACCAAGAGCGGAGCAGCCTCTTTATTCTTCATCGCATCGACGGTGAGAAGTT
Source organism: uncultured Eubacteriales bacterium (assembly GCA_902767455.1). GTDB lineage: Bacteria > Bacillota > Clostridia > Christensenellales > Borkfalkiaceae > UBA4636. The sequence goes on along the minus strand of CACXHH010000244.1, from coordinate 2,230 downwards.
CCGGATCGATGATCGGACGAATGATAAACGTGATCATCGAGTCTTTCATCACGACGCCGTCCTGGAAGCTGACGAAATCGTTCCAGGTCGTATCTTTGACGATGTTTTCGATCGTCTTCTGGTTATTGCGAATCGTGTCCTCATAACTACCACCGTAGCATACGAATGCCCGGATCGTATCCGGAATCGTGTCGCGCGCCATGTCCTTAATCAACTCAGCCCATATATGCGAGGGCTTATCGGATGAATAGTTGATGACCAGGTCCGCCCAACCGAGGGTACGCAAGAAGTCACGGTCGATATTCAGTGTATCTTGTCCGTTCCCTTCCACCGCATAGGTCTTACCGGTCGTCTTGGGATCGTTGCAATCAAAATAGAGATCGGCTGTGACGTTGTTTTCCTCTGCACTCCAGTTATCTACGTGCAGACGCAAATCGCACGAATCCGGAATGATGAGTGAATCCAGTTTGACGAGATACCAGGGGTTTCCTCCGGCCTGATTCACATTACCATGCTCCCAGTCGAAGTGCATCGGATGATCGCATTGATCGCCCGTGATCTGCTCCATGAGGATGGTAAATTTCAGTTCGTTATCGGTCTTCACGCGGAAATAAGCGGTGATCGAGTCTTTGGTGAGATAGAGATGGAGCAGACTGTCCACAAAGGATGCTTCTGTTCCTTCGATATCAAAGGGGATACCGGCCTTATCGAGGCCTTTTTGGATCAACTTACTAAGCGGTTTGCTTTCCTCCATGTATCCGCCTTTCTTATTGAGCGTACGCTTGCGCACAGGCATCTGGCAGTTCATCGTATCTTGGAACGTAGCGGTCATTTCCACATGGGCCGTACCGTTCACGCTGTATTTCAGTTTCGCGCTATCGGTGTAGATATAGTTATGATACATATACGGCACGCATAGCATATACCAGTGATCCAGGGTATCACCCGGAATGACGTATTCTACGTTCGGTGCCAGCAGTTTGGCTTCTGCCTGCTTCGGGTCTACCGCTTGCGGTGCATATTCGCCATTGAACTTCGTACCAAAGGCAATAGCATCCGTGGTACGAATGGAGATATACATCTCCACGTCGTTCAAACCATATACCGCTTGCGCAGGGAAAGAACGGGTCTTACTCTCGCCTTTCTTAATCTTACGTTTGCGGAAGTCTCCCAGTCCGTAGTCTTCCAGGATGTCCACATTCGACAGCAGTCCGTCATAAACCGAGATAGTCACTTCCGCCGTACCGGTACCGATGTTCTTGGTGAAGGTCTTCAGGCGTTTGGTGAACAAGGTCGAATCTTTCTTCCAGTCTGCGGTACCGATCTTGTACCACATCTCGGTGTTCGGTTCCTGTTCATACCGTTCACCCAGACGAATCGGCAGGGCGTCGGCACGGGTATTACCGGTGAAGGCATTCACCAGTTCGGCGCGGAACTGGAAGTCACTGCCTCTCTTCGGACGCGTGATGCGCAAGATGATCGAGTCTTTCTTGAGGATCTGCTCAAACGTACCGTACGGAACGGTGTCCGAGTAGTGTTTGCCGGCTCCGAGTTTATGGCTCTTGGTCATCATCTTCTTGGTGATCGGGAAAGCAAAAGCACCCTCTACCTTGTAGGTAGTGGCTTCCGTACCGATATTCCACAGATGGGCTACCGGTTTAACCTTATCCTCCAGGTCTGCTAACTTATCTATCTCTGATTTGGGAACGATATACCAGGCTGTATCCACTGTCTGGGTATAGAGCGTATCCCACTGCAGCGGAATCAGCGTCAGACCGTCTGCATAGATCGTATCAAAGTCCTCCTTCGGGAATATCTCCGCCCAAACACGCAGCGCTGTGGTACCTTGCACATTGACGTATGCCACACTGTCGGATAGGGTCTCAAACGCACTGTTCTGCACCGTGATAGCTCTCTCTGCATGGGGTTTGAGACTGAAATTCTGCACGGAAGGCACAGAGGTCGTCGGGCACTCGTAGAGCAATTGCGCTACACCCTTACAGGTCTCGTTATCTTTATTCTCGATATGAAGACGGATATCATTGCCGCCTTGCATCACCTCGCGCAGATCCACTACGTACCAGAGGTTCTGGTTAGCACTCTGCGAGTTACCTGCCACCCAGTTAAAGGGGATAGCGGACGAACAGCTGGCACCCTCTTCTTCTTCGGTCAAACGGACCTGCAAGGCGATATCCTGGGTCGTGATCACACGCAGATAGATCGTATCCTG
>CACXHH010000243.1 GCA_902767455.1 uncultured Eubacteriales bacterium | reverse complement strand
GCCTGTTACTTATGGTAACCCCGCAGAATCGAAGGGAATCCAATGAAAAGATCATTCTTGAATATTACAAGGACATGAAAACGATCCTGGACTATTGGAAGGTAACCGATATATCCCAGGCAACAGATGAACAGGTACAAGCTGCAGCAGATCAGATAAGAGAAAGGATGAAGAAAGATGAATAAATGTATGTTTATTGGGCGCTTAGTCCGTGATCCGGATGTGCGATATGCACAGACAGGGAATGAATCAATGTGTGTGGCCAGATTCACACTGGCAGTGGACAGAAGAACTACCAAGAATGAAGCAGACTTCATAAGCTGTGTGGCCTTCGGTAAAAATGGCGAATTTATAGAAAAGCACTTGAAGAAGGGTGTAAAGATCGGCTTGGTAGGAAGGCTGCAGACAGGATCCTATACCAACAAGGAAGGCCGTAAGGTTTACACCACAGATGTGGTTGTGGAAGAAACAACGTTCTGTGAAAAGAAGGCTGATGGATCTGCAGAAGGATCTTCTGAAGCGCCGCAGGAAGAAGGCTTCATGAATATACCGGATAACATTGATGATGAAGTGCCGTTCACATAAGGGGGCAATATGGTTGCTGATAAGAAAGAATCACTTGAATGGCTGACTGATCAGCCGGAAGGATTTTATGAAGTGAAGCCTTGGCATCCAAAAAGAACCTTAACGGCCAATAACTATTACTGGACTATGGTAAATGAACTGGCCAAGGCCGTAGGAAATCCAATAGCGGTCCAGCACAACCTTCTTTTAAGGGATTATTCAGAAGTCTTGGAAATAGACGGTGCACCTGTTGTGGTCTTGATTCCGGACACAGAAGAAGCAGAAAAGGAAGTGCTTAATAGTTCCGTATTGCATCTGATCCCTTCAGACAAGGTTGAAAATGGCAGCAGATATCACTGCATCCTTCTTGGATCTTCCATGATGGATTCCAAACAGATGGCAAGGCTGATTGATGGAACTGCAGAGGAAATGAAGGCATTAAGGTTAGTGCCGCCGCCTACGGCTGAAATGGCAGCAGCCCTGGAAAGGATGGCCAAAAGTGAAAAGCAGAAGAACTAAGGCCTGTGAAATACCCAAGACCGTGAAGGAAAGGGTATGGCAAAGGGATAAAAGATGTGTTTTGTGTGGCAGATATGCACCTGATCCTGGATGGTCAAATGCACATTACATAGCCAGGAGCCATGGCGGGCTGGGCATTGAAGAAAACATACTAACCCTGTGTCCTGACTGCCACAACAGGTATGACAACGGCGAATACAGAAATACTCTGTCAGATTTATTTGCTGATTATTTAAAAACAAAATATCCCAATTGGAAAAAGGAAAATTTATTTTACAGAAAGGAAAAATCATGAGAAAGGAAGAACCTGATGGATTTATTACCCACAAGGTTTATTATGATTCACTTCGTGAATTTGATGATGTGACCTTGGGGAAGTTTTACAGAAATCTGATTGATTTTTGTGATGGTAAAGAAGTGCAGCCTATGGATCCTGTTCCTGATGCTGTATTTAAAATTGTGACCTGCCATATTACCAAGGATATGACAGCATATGCTGAAAAGTGCCGCAGAAACAGGGAAAACATAAAGAAAAGGTGGGATAAAGATCACCAGGATGAAGAAGATAATACTGATGATCTGGATGATGCGACCGCATGCGATTGCATACGACCGTATACGAATGATACGACCGTATTAAATGATACGACCGTACCAAAAAATACAGCCGTACCAATTGGTACCTATATAAGTAATGTAAGTAATGTAAGTAATGTAAGTAATATAAAAGAAAGTAATATAAGTAAAGTAAGTAATGTAAATATAAATAAAAAAGATGTATGCGCACTGCAAGCAGATGCGCCTGCAGAATTAATGCCTTTTACTTTCATGCTGAAGGATGGAACATATCACAGAATTTCTAAAACTGACTATAAAAACCTTCAGGAAGCATACCCCAATGTAAAACTTGATATTGAATTAAAAAAGATGGTCCTGTGGTGTTCAGATCCGGCTAATGCTCAGAAACGGAAAACCAAGAAAGGGATCATGAAGTTTATACGTTCATGGCTTGGAAGATCTGAAGCACCTGTAGTGATCCAGAAGCCTGAACCGGCCAATAAGGTTCATGAACAGCGCCGGTATGATTTTGATGCTTTGGAAAAGGCCTTAACAGGGCGGGGGTAGCATATGACTATTGATGGAGCCATAAAACACTTAATGCTGTTAGCAGATGGCAAGGAAGATAAGCTGGAATCGAGGGAATATCTGCAGATTGTTCAGTGGCTGAAGATGGTTAAGAAGTTTACCGGCTATCCTGCAGAGCTTAACACTACAGATTATGAACTGGGATATGAAAGGGGGTACAAAGATGGAACCAGGAATACAGTTTGAAATCAACTATGACTACTTAATGAGATTGGGTGGCTGGGTGAATAGCTGGGACAGGATGCCTGATGTACCAGGGGAATATCTGGTGGAAGACCATGACGGGAATAAATTTATATGTGAAGCTTGTTTGAGTTTTGGCAGTATGGTCTGGTGCCCAAATGGAAAAAGTGGTTATGACATTTGCTGGTGGAAAGAAAGGGGGCTGAATGATGGGATGGATAAG
>CACXHH010000242.1 GCA_902767455.1 uncultured Eubacteriales bacterium | reverse complement strand
GCACTAATGATTGCACGTTATGATGCAGGATTGATACAGCTTGATGAAGTGCGGCTTTCGGTGTCAGATGTAAACAAAGATGATAGTGTTGATATAGCCGATGCACTGATGATTGCAAGATATGATGCAGGGTTGATTAATGGTTTGTAAGTGAAAAAATACGGAAGCCTGATAGTTTTTATCAGGTTTCCGAAATATCAAAAATAAAATTCAGGAGTTGGTATTTCATGAAACAGAAAAATCAAAAAGCAGTACGCAAGATTCTTTTGGTGCCTTTGATAATGTGTATCTTTATGAGTGGCATGATAATTGATACTGATACAGTTGTATTGATAGCGAATGCCATGGATTCGGATTATTTTTCAAACGGTAATGGAACTAAGGAAAATCCTTATATTATAACTAATGCAGAACAGTTTGACAAAATAAGAACAAATCTTTCTGCCTATTATATGCTTGCAAACGATATAGATTTAAGTGGGTATGATAATTGGAAACCTATAGGTGATGCAGACAACCCTTTTGTTGGTGGAATCGATGGTAAGGATAATATAATAAATGGTTTAAAAATTGATTATTCAGAAGAAGGGCTTTACGATTATATTGGATTATTTGGAAACTGTATAAATGGTAATACAAGTGCTGAAATAAAAAGATTAAATTTGGTAAATGTTAGCATTACAGTTGATAAGCAACTACAAGATTATAAACAAAACTGGGGAGGTACTGTATATATAGGGAGTATAGCATCAAATGCTGAAAATATAACTGAATGTACAGTTAATGGAAATATTGATATAGTAAACTGTAATGATGCCTATATAGGAGGTATTGTTGGTGTTGGTCGAAATACAAACCATTGCACGAATTATGCAAACATACATGTGATTAGCAACAAAAATGGAAGATATGAAAATGATGGCAGTGTTTATTGTGGCGGAATTGTAGGCTTTCCTGGTGCTGTTTTGGGAAAGATTTCTTACTGTTCTAATTATGGCGATATAAATGCAGTTTCTGGAGATTTTTTGTATTGTGGGGGTATAAGTGGGGAATATGGACTCATAAAAAAATGTTACAATTATGGAAACATAAATGGAAGAACAAGCAGTTTCAATAGTTGGAGTTCATTTGCAACGAAATGTAATGTAGGTGGCATAGTTGGTGCAACATCAGGAGAAACATTATATTCTGTTAATTATGGAAATGTAGAAAGTTATTCGGAAAAGACAAAAAGTTCAAGTGCAGGTGGCATTGCTGGATATAATGGTTTTTATGAAAGTGGTGTTGTTTATACATGTGCTAATTATGGAAAGAATATAAATTCAAAAGGTCAGGTTGTTTCAAATGGAAAGATAACAGAAGAAAATGGTGCTGCCAATCGTATTGTTGGTGGAAATGGTACATATCGTGATAAACCGATTATTAACTGTTATTCTTCAAAAGATACATTAGTAAATGGTAAACTGATATCTTCACAAACTGCTCCAAACTCTATGAATGGTAAATCTTTGGGGAATACTGAAAAATACTATTCAGATTCTGATAATATTGTTTCAATGTATCCTTTAAGTGGAGTTAAAAACATTAAGATAGATGAATCTATAGGTTATATTACATTGCAAGTATGCTTTGATGATAAAATTAAGATTGGAGATAATTATGGAAATAGAGGCGAATTGGTTGTAAAAAATAATAAGACAGGCACAAAGGTAGAGGAATCATTTTACGATTGGCTATATGAAATAGATGATAATCAACTAAATATTAAGATTTGGAACTATACGCTTGAAGATAAGGCGGAATATAGCGTTTATCTTGAAGATGTCCCTCTTTATGTTGGAAGTAAAATTTTCTTCGGATTAAGCAATGAACAGCCATGGATTTTTTCTGTAGAGGGGTATGATGAACAATTATCTTTGGATGAAGAACTCGTCTATAAAACAAAGCTTTATACTTCTGACGGGGGTGCTGTTTATAAAAAAGTTCTCGAATCGTTGAACAAGAAATTAGCAAGAACCGATATTTCCAAAGAAGATAAAATCACTATGCTGAATAATTTCTATAAGTTGTTCAACATTACAGATATTCAAGAAGGTACCGCATATTGTCTTGAAACAATGAATGGAAAAAGAGCTTATGATTTTTTGACCAATGATGAAAACTTTCTTGCATATCAATTCAAAAATTATTTAAAAGATACTGCACAGGGGACGATTGCAAGAGGTTTGATGATAACTGACGGCTGGATATTCAATAATGAACTGAAACAATGGATTGATCCAAGAACATACATAACACAAGAAACGGTAGATATCAGAAACTATAAAGCCATGCTTTTGAGTTTTATGAACTATGAAGCGGAAACGGGAGTGGCAGGAGATGTAAGTGAAGTTGTCGGATATGCTGACAAT
>CACXHH010000241.1 GCA_902767455.1 uncultured Eubacteriales bacterium | reverse complement strand
TGCCGTTAAACTGTTCCCATATATGCAATGCGTACGCTTCCTGTGGGACTACCTCTCTGGCGACAAATACTGGAAATGCCAGTATCCAACACACAATTTCGTCCGCGCCAACAACCAATTGCACCTGTTACTCTCCATCGAGAAACACGAGGCTGAGATGGAGCAGTTCATCGCCGACTGCCTGAAATAGAAAATGGAACAAAACTATACATTTCTCAGCATGGTCAGGAAGTACGTTTCCAGCAGCGTACTTCTTGTTCTTGCTACCATAGCGGCACTGCTTGTTGCCAACCTGCCTTCAACCAAGGACTGGTATCAAACCGTATGGCTGAAAGAGGTTAGTCTCAGCATCGGTAGCATCAGCCTCTTCACCCACCATGGCGAGGCAATGAACCTGTTGCAGTTTATCAACGACTTCCTGATGCCCATATTCTTCATGAGCGTTGGTCTTGAGCTGAAGCGAGAAATCTTCTGCGGAGGCGAATTGTCCAGCGTCAAAAAAGCCATGCTTCCCGTCATAGGAGCATGCGGAGGAATGCTTATGCCGATAATAGTGTTCTTTATCGCACTGCATATAACCGTCAGTGACTCCGGTATGTTGGATTTGATGAGCAGGGGCCTGCCCATTCCTATGGCCACAGATATCGCCTTCAGCCTTGGTGTACTCAGCATGTTTTCCAAGCGCGTACCCCTGGGGCTCAAGGTTTTCCTCGCAGCATTGGCCGTTGCCGATGACCTGGGCGGTATAATCGTCATCGCTGTCAAGTACACAGATTACATCAGCTTCCCGCACCTGCTCGGAGCATTCGGCTGTGCCGCGCTCTGCCTGCTTACAGGACGCTTCTGGAAATCTGCCACCAAAATGGTATATTTCACCATTGGCATCGCAATGTGGTGGCTGGTACTCAACAGCGGTATCCATGCAACCATCGCAGGAGTGATACTGGCATTCTGCGTACCCGCAAAGCTCAACAACGGCACCTCGTTCTATATCGAGCGCATACGCCGTCATGTGGACAAGTTCCCACACCTTGAAGTTACGGCCAAGGACAAAAAAACACCAACCCTGCTAAGCGAGGACGACATTCAGGATTTACGTGCCATCGAGACAGCCAGTGACCACCTGATATCCACGTTGCAGGATATGGAAGATGTTCTGCGCAACCCCATCAATTACTTCATCATTCCCCTGTTCGCGTTTGCCAATGCAGGTGTATGCTTTGACGGCATGAGCATAACGAATCTTTTCGAGGGAGTCGGATTAGGCGTATTTACAGGCCTGCTGATAGGCAAGTTCACAGGTGTGTTCAGTGCAAGCTGGATCAGCATCAGGATGAAATTGGTTCAGATGCCCGAAAATACGACATGGGGAGCACTGGCAGGCGTTGCTGCACTATGCGGCATCGGGTTCACCGTCAGCATGTTCATGTCAGCACTATCCTATCCCATTACACTTGCAGGACAGGACACAGACATCATGCAAAGCTTGCTGAATGATGCAAAACTGGGCATCCTGTGCGGCACAGTAGCAAGTGCCTTGGTCGGTTCGCTGATATTGAACAGAACCCTGCCAAAAGCAAACGCATAGCTGGTGCCTATTCCTGAGACGAGGACAATGAAAAACCTCATCCTGTCCGTTGCCCTGTTCTGCTGTGCACTTACAATCCATGCAGATATCAGGATTGCCGTCATCAGCGACTGCCACATCGTAGCAGGCGAACAAGTCAGCCTGCTCGGTAAAGCCGGCGGCAAGATGGATGCACAGAGCCTGGAGCTGCTGCATGCAGCACTCGACAGCATCAAGGCAGACAAGCCCGACCTGCTCCTTATCAGCGGCGACCTCACATACAACGGCGAGAAATCAGGACATCATACAATGAGTGACCTGCTGCACAGCATCAGTGCAGCAGGCACTTGTGTTTTGGCTGTTCCCGGAAACCACGATATCCTCAATCCCCATCACCTGGGTGACGAAGAAACCACCGCCTACGACTTCCGCGCAATATATGCCGATTTCATGGGCAATATCCGGCACGAAGGCTCGCTCTCATGGGCACAGCGCATAGGCAGAGACCTGGCCATAATAGGCCTGGATGCCAACATCTACGGAACAGGCAAATATGTCAGCGACGGATGCATCACACGCTCCCATCTGGAATGGCTCGCACATACGGCACATACCCTGCGCAGCGAAGGACGCATGATTATCGCCCTCGTACACCAGCAACTGCTGGAACATGTCAACAACCAGGCATCCCTGCTGCCCAATACCCTGTATAATATCTCATATCAGCATACAGGCAACGATGACCGCCCTGTAACAGCTGCAGAAGCCCGACAGGCATTTGCCGATGCCGGGATACACTATGTGGTCAGCGGACATTTCCACGTTCAGGATATAGCCGGTGCGGATTT
>CACXHH010000240.1 GCA_902767455.1 uncultured Eubacteriales bacterium | reverse complement strand
ATACTGCATCTTTGGAAGTAGGAATGGTTAAGTCTGACGGAAGTGTTCAATGGTAATAGGAGGGTAATAATAAATGGACATTAATACAGTATTTATTTTTGCTCTTGGCGCACTCAAGAAAGCAGGGGTCGCTCTTGAAGAAATAGCGAATTTACCCGACCCTCTTGTACCTCGTGGAACTCTTGGAACGGGTACAGGAGATTTACCCGACCTTCCGAGTAATCCTAATATCGGAGATACATACTTTGTTGCTACGGCAGGAACTTATGATGGAATATCTGCAAGAGTAGGAGATATGTTTTTCTATAATAACAATTCTACTTGGTCTTATATCCCCACAGGAGATGTTGATACTTGGCGCAATGTATTTGTTAATGGTACAGAAGTACAGGGTATTGATAATAAGGACGCATTGAAGTTTGTTAATGGAAATAAGATAAATGTAGCCTACGATAGCACAAATAAGACTATTGCTTTTAATAGCACTACTTTTGATTTATCTGATACATTAACGGCAGGACAAGCAACTATTACATTTACTGATGCAAGAATAACCACATCTTCTCTTATATCTGTATATGCGCCTATGTGGTACACAAGTATCGTACAAAGCACAGGAAGTGTTGAAGTAACATTTCCTGTTCAAACAACTAATATGAATGTAGGAATCGTAGTACATTAAGGAGATTAGTATATATGTTCAAAACTAATTTAGTCCCTGCTATCGAGAAAAGAACAGTAAGCGGAAGTAGTGTATCTTTTAATTCTGCTTTTGCACTTCCTCTAAAGGCTTGTAAGGTGTCTTTTAGTGCTACACAAGCAGGGAGTGGCGACCCTTCTCCCTCTAACCCTCGTGCTATTAGCGGTGTATCTGCTATTGGCTTAAATGCTAATTCAACCTCCGTTTCCGTATCTTTGGGAGATACGAGATATGGTGGCGAGTTAGATGTGCTGACAGGCATTTTAACATTGACACATAAGAGAGTGCTAATAAAAGATGTAACATGGTCATATGTCGCTACATCGCCCGTTTACTTTGTGGCATATCCTTTTACTCAATTTAACGATTTGGCTATCGGTGCGGCAAATGCTATCTGTGAATGTTATAAAACAGCATCTTCTGGTTATTATCAAAGCATACAAAATTTGGAAATCTTAACAAATCGAGAACAAAGTAGAATTTATATTAAAGATGATAGCTATACATCACAGGCACAGTTATATGCTGGCGTTGGTGATTACGCTATTGTGTATAAACTCAAAGAGCCTATCACAATTCAGTTATCCGCAAATGAGTTATCCTCTATCATAGGCAACAACACATTCTCCACAGATACAGGAACACTTGAGATTACTTTTGCTGATTTACAGGAGAAATCGGCTTCGGGTAGTGTTGCCACATTCAACACGGCTCTTGCTATGCCGTTATCTTCTTGCAATATAGCCGTAAATGCTTGGCAGGAAGGTAGCGGAGACCCTAATCCGATTGATAACATAAGACCTATTCACGGCTTTAGTGAGGTTAATCCTACAAGGACAGGGAAGAACTTGCTTAAAAATCTTAAATCAACATCGACTGTTAATAATGTTGTTTTTACTGTTAATAGTGATGGCTCGGTTTTTATTGAGGGCGGTCAAATCGTTTCCTCGACAACGATTTTTAGTTTAATTTCAATTAACGATAATGCTTTTATGCCTATAACCGATTTCGGATTGAAATATGATACAGATTATATTTTAAATGGTTGTCCGTTTGGAGGTGGTTCAAATACTTATAGACTAATTGTAAGAAGTGGTGGAGGAGCTAACAATGTAACCGATAACGGAACAGGAGCAAGTTTTAATATTCCCTCTAACGGTTCAACTTTAAAATGGAATGTTTGCATCGTTTTATATGCCCAAACTATACCCGACAGCGGCTTGTTGTTTAAACCTATGATAAGACAGGCTTCTGTTGTCGATGATACTTACGAGCCTTACACAGGTAACACCTACACCATTCAGCTTGGTCAAGAAGTGTATGGAACAGAGGTTGATGTTGTTAATGGTGTGGCGCACGTTAATTATGGAAAAAGAAAAATTGATAACAACAGCACTATCTATGTAAGCTCGCCCGCATATATAAAAAGTGATGCTTGCGATGCCTATATAAACGCACAAGATTGTGTTTATAATCCAAATGTGGCTTTATATGATAAAGTTTTAGGAAATAATCTGAAAAAAGTATCAACAACAACGCAAATTTGGCGTT
>CACXHH010000239.1 GCA_902767455.1 uncultured Eubacteriales bacterium | reverse complement strand
TTACGGCATCGATATCGATTTCTTTAAGCGCTGTGCATCCGGCGAAAGCGCGGTATCCTATGTCTCGTACCGAGGGCGGCAGTTTTATTTCCTCGAGGTTTCGACACCCTTGGAAGGCATAGTCGCCGATATGGGTCACTCCTGAGGGGATATTGATTTGACGGAGGCTTGTGCATCCCTCGAATGTGGCCGAGCCGAGCGAAGTGACAGTAGACGGAAGAACCACCCGTTGCAACGTAGTGCAGTCGAGGAAGGCTCTCGCTCCGAGGCTGTAGATATTGAACGTCCGTCCGTTGTAGGTAACCGTTTTCGGGACCCCAATCGAGACAAGGCCTTTGTAATTGACATCGCCTCGAGAGATCACCTCAACCCGATTGTTGCTTATGATACGATACGCGATACCCGCGGCCACGAATTCGTCGCCGATGTTCTGCGCGCCGATAGAGTTGAGCGCTGCGAGCAACGAGATGCAAACGATTGTAATATAACGAGTCAAGCAGTTTCGCATTTATCAAAAAAATGCCCTATTTTGTTGGAAATTTGTTACAAGCGTGCAAATTTAGCAATTATTCGTCAGATTGTGAAAATTTTTACATTTTTTATCAATTATAATTGCCAGTGCAAGCCAAATAACGGCCGCCCCGAGAGCAAGCCAGGGAAATTGCCCCTTTGCCGCTACACCAATGGCATCGATTTGCTCGTTGGAGACGAAGCCCAGTTTAGAGAGATAAGAGATGACAACCACCATGCTATTGTTGATAGAGTGGGCAATGATGGGGACCCACAGCGATCGACTCCACAGCAAGAGATAGCCAAGCCAAAGACCGAGCACGAGACGTGGCACAAAGCCGTAGAACTGGAAGTGCATAGCGCTGAAGACGATAGCGACAATCCAGACGGCGAGATGGCGATTGAGTCGTGAACGCAACATAGGTGCGAGCAGTCCACCCCGGAAGAAAAATTCCTCGCCGATGCCTGTGGCGACACCAATAACGATCACCATTGCCATCATTTGCCAGAATGAGTTGACATCGAGGAGTTTAGAAGTGATGTCGGCAGCCATTTGCTCGGCTTGCCGGAGCTGTTGCTCAAGAGGCCCGAAATTGAAGTGGTCGTTCCAGTCGACGAGCCAGTTGAGCACTGGCACGGCAATTATATACCCCACCACAACCACCAGCAGCCAAACCGCGGAGAAGCTGTTGATCCGAAGGTCGGATGCGACGTATCGCTTGAGCGTCATTGAGCCACGCCGGCGCTCCATAAGCCAAGCGACGGCGGCCACCGCCACCGCCGGCAGTACGAATGCCACGAAGTTTTGCAGCAGTGATGTGATAGAGAACGTTATAACCTCGCTGGCGAAGAATACTCCCAACAAGGAAGATAATCCCACAACCATCAGCGCCGCGAGCATAAACAGGAAAAGCAAGGCCCAGCGTAGCGACCAGTGGAAACGCGGCGAAGAGTAAGCCGAGAAATCAGCTTGATTAATATTATTAATGTTATCAGCCATACATTTAAAGCGAATTTTTTGAAAATTTATTGCATCATCTAAAGAATAATCACTATATTTGCACCGCAATAATAACCAAAAACGATAAGAAGATGAAAAATTTACTATTTATTATGATTGCCGCCTTGCTGACGCTCGCATCGTGCAACAGCGCACAGACGGCCCAACAAAAAAAGATACAAAATAGCATCGACTCGATAGCCCATCTGAAGGCGATACAAGCCATAGAGCAGGGCTACTTTGTGCTTCGCGCGACAAGCATGAGCGATATGTACGGCCACTTAATGTCGGGGTTGAGCGAGAACGCCAACTTCCTACTTGTTCAGGGCAAGGACGGAATGTATCAGTTTGCCGCTATGCGAGCCAATCCCGGGTTGAACGGATTGGGCGGCGTGACGCTCGACGGCGAGGTTAGAGACTTGAAAATTAAATACGGCAAGACACCGAACGATGATGTGGAGGTGAAATACCGCTTGGTAGGCATCGACATCAACGCCGATGTGCAAATAACCCTGTTCAAGGGAAGCGACCAGGCCACGGCGTTGGTGATGCCGATGCTGGAAGGCGGCACTATCACAGTGCGCGGTCAGCTATCGCCATACCGGCAATAGAAGCGCCGAGAAGTGAGCTGGCGTATTAAACCAAAATGGAGATTTTCGGTCAAAAAATTTGTCAGTTCAAAATAAAGTAGTACTTTTGCGGCTGTTTACTGAATACTATTTATAATTTTTTAAATTTACTTACTACTATGGCATACGTAATTGGAGAAGATTGTGTTGCATGCGGCACCTGTCAATCAGTTTGTCCGACCGGCGCTATCAGCGAGGGCGAGATTTATGTAATAGATCCCGACGTCTGCATCAGCTGCGGCTCATGCGCTGAGGTTTGCCCCAACGAGGCAATCACCGAGGGCTAAACATAGCTCTCCGCAATCGGGCGATAAACACAAGCCCGCGCAACAACAAAATAACGACTTCGTCAGCTCAAAGCGTGACGGAGTCGTTTTTTGTCGGCTAATTATGAGAATTAGATTTATCGGGTGGATTTTAAGCTACAAATTAGACGAATTATGATTGTGTTGGAGGCACAAATGGGGTAACCCGTTGGGCGACTTTCGTTGAGGTGAATTTAACGTCGATTTAAGATATTTTAATATAGGAAAATGCGGCAATTTTGTAAGATTATGCGTCTTTTGCATAAGATTTAAAGCGCAATGCGTTTCAAATTCTAAATTTTAAGGGGTAAAATATTTAAATTCGTCACAATTTCAACGCAAACAAGTGTGAAAATAACAGCAAAACAAGTCCAAACATATAAAATATGTTAAATTAGCACAATTTTTTATTCATTTATTTGGTGGTAAACAAAAACAGCATTAATTTTGCACCAGATTTTCATGGTATTAGTTTTCTAAGGTAATGAAATCTTGATTACGTCGCGACGACGTTTCTTCTTTTTCATTGTTTAAGGTTTATGTTAATAGTATTAGAAGGTTAATTAGTTAGCAATCCCCGACGAGCGATTCGCCGAGGATTTGTTATTTTACACAAGTTTATGGAATAGCGGACGGGTAGCGGACGGTATAGGATAACAACTTAAACAACTAAGGAACAACTTAAACTATATTTTTAAACAATCTCCACAAATAATTTTTACAACAAATCGGGACGAAAAAAGGCGTTATATTTGGTCAATTTGCAAGAAAACAGTAATTTTGCGATTGATAAACAAGAAAATTCATAAAATAATAAATAAAGTTTTATAAACGATGAAGAAGATAGCAATATTAGGCGTAGGCGCATTGCTGTTGCTCAGCGCCTGCAACGGTAAAGAAACGAGTGGAGAGAGTGGCGCGAGCAAGGCTTCGGCCAGCGCAGTCTCGACAGAGCAAGTGAAACCGGGCGCGCCACTCGAAGTGGAGGCCGTAAAGCATCCAACAGGCGATTTACATAAAGACGCGTTCGACCTGTTTATGGTAATCAAGGACAGCAACTTCGACAAGGACGGCAAAAAGACCAGCGACACGAAGAAGATAGCCGAGGCGCAGAAGACAATGGACGTGTTTGTGGCTTACTACAAGGAGAAAGGCAAGGATAAGGAGTTTATGCAGGAGCTCACCAAGGTGACCACCGAGCAGGCGATGAAAGACAAGGCCGCCAAAGAAGCCAAAGCCGGAAAGAAGTAACAGCGCTAAAGCGTCTGATTTTTAAAAGAACCTCAAAAACAGATTAATTATGAACAGGATTAGCAGGTTGTTGGCGATAGCGGTTATGCTTGTTGCCACAGCGGTGTGTGCTCAAGCACAGTATGGAGAATTTGACTACGACAAGGCGTACGACGAAAGGTGCTTATATGCCGAGGAGCTGCCGCAGTTGCTGACGCGCTTCGAGGGTTTGCGCCACGACACGTCGATTATGCCGCAGAAGTGGACTATGGCGATGCTCGACGACGGCACGTACTGCCTGGTGATCAGCCCGTTTGACGAGCGCGAGATGATGATTTTCACCGGACACGGCGAGAGTATGCGAGGTCGCGTGGTGAAGGATCACAGCACATTTAACGAAGGTTCGGGTTGGGAAGCTATTGCCAGTCTCGGCTTGTACAACAAAAAAACATACAATGATATCACGTTGAGCCAGCGTCCGTTGCCCATCACGCAGTGCGACAAGAAGAAAAACCGGTTTATATCGTCGATTCACTTCGAAGACGCACCTGCCGATGTGAGCCGCTACACCCGCATGATGTTCAAGCCGCACGTTAACACCGTGAAGATGCTGAAGAACGCTCGCGACATCAAGAAAGACGAGAGCGGCAACGTGTTGCATGACAAACAGAACTACACCTTCGCGCTGAACGACAGCAAGGTGATTGCGAAGATGTTTCGCGGCTATGGAGATTACGAGATGGCGCCGTGGGTGGTGACGCCGGAGTTTTTGAGCACCCACAACGTGTTGCAGTTCACTCGCTGGAAAGAGGGCGAAAAGGCTGTTGAGGCCAGCGCCGATTGCAAGCAGATAATCGAGCGTTATTACAATGGTCGTCGTGTGGTGAAGTCGCGTTGGCTCGCGAGCTGCGAAGTAAACGAGCGTTCATTCTATGCCGTACAGTTTGCTCACGAGGGCACCAACGCGTTGGCGGCCGTGGTCTGCTTAGCCGAGGGCGAGGTGGTGTCGACGTGGGAATTTGCCGGTGATGTTGATCCTCAGAATCCCGAGCAATCGATATGGTTTGTCGACGATGAGGGCGACTTTATTCCGCATGCTCCGGAGATACAGTGCATCACGGCGAGCGATGCCGGTTTGGAGCTGTATGTGCGACTGTTTGGCGGCGAGAGCGTAAACTACATAGTGTTGCGCGAGATTGGGAGCGTAATGGTAGAGATACAGTATGACACTGAGATTACAGCGTGGTAGCGCGCACCCTAACCTATAACGCAAAAGAAACAACGCCGGCGTTGTCACACGAGTGACATCGCCGGCGCGTTTTATCGATTGTGATTGGAATTAAATCGATTAGAAGCGATAACCGAAGGCAATCTGGA
>CACXHH010000238.1 GCA_902767455.1 uncultured Eubacteriales bacterium | reverse complement strand
TTGGATTTCGTCTATGCGAACCGACCGCAAGAGTATTCGATTGAGATACAGGCATCTATCAACGAGTTGCCTAGATATGAGATACACGTTGAGGGGATTCCAACGCTCATTGTCGAACCGAAAGAGGTGACAGATGGCAACTAACTATGTCTACGAAATCCCGATGCCTCCTGTGGGGAAGAAGAACTCCCAACAGATTCTGACGAACCCCAAGACCAAGAGACCGTTCATCGCTCAATCTGCGAGGTACAAGAAGTACGCAAAAGATTGCGAGAAAATCATTCGGGCAAAGGGCATACCCGACACGCCCATCACATACCCTTGCCACATCGATGTGCGGTTCTTCATGCCAAGCAGACGGAGAGTGGACACCGTCAACCTACAGGAAGCCTTGTGGGATATTCTAGTCGATGCCGAGGTTCTCGCTGATGACAACCGAGACATCATTGCCGAAGCGGATGCCAAGACCTTTTATTCCAAGACCAACCCTAGAACAGAGGTCATCATCATGCCGTATGAAGAAGAGTATGAACAGTGGAGAGAAATAGTATGAGTTTTATATTAGGTATGTTTGTGGGAAGCGCAATAACAATGGTTCTCTTTTCATGCGTGATTGCAGGGGGAGATCGATAATGGCGAGAATCCCGGAAGATACAATCAGAACGTGCGTGGTGTGTGGCAAGGAGTTCAAACCCGACTCCCATCTTCGCAAGGTGTGCAGCTTTGAATGCCGTGAGGTCTTCCGAAAACAACAGAGAGAAGTCGCAAACCGAATCCGCAGAGAAGCGAGAGCGAAAGGGAAAACCATCCACGTCCAACGGAAACTCATCACCGTTCAAGCGCAAAGAGCGGATAACATGAAAGCCATCGAGGAAGATGCCCTGGAAGCCGAAAGGCTTGGGGTCTCGTATGGATACTATAGCGCAAGGAGAAATATGTTAGATGATATGTGAAGATAAAAGACAGTTAGCGAGGGCATTAATGAGATGCGCTCATAGGTCAGCCTGTTTGGGATGTCCGTACTTGGAGTACGAGCGAGAGAGGGAACGCAACGAGGAATCGTGGAAAGCGATGTGTGTAGATGTCTTGATGGAAGAAGCATCCCTCTTGCTAGACCCACCGCACAGACCGGCGAATGCCGAAATCGCCAAAATCGATTACTACGAGCGCATCAAAGCGTGGGAGAAAGAGCATGGCAAAGAAGAATGACATAACCCCGGAAGAACAGAGAGAGAAAATCGCCAATGCCGTTCAGCGTGGCATCGAAGTCCTCAACTATTCAGAGGAGTTGGGGGCGGTCAACCTCAAGGATGTCGAAGCGGTCAAGGAGAGAACCAAACTGTATCTCCATGATTGCCTAAACAAGGGAGTCCTACCCGACAACCAATCCTTTGCGATTGCGCTAGGGCATACCACATCCTCGATTACCGCATACTTGAGATCGCATGGCGAAACGGATGAGACCAGGGTGTGGTTTGAGCAAGTGAGGGAGTTGTTTTCTTCCATGTTGGCTCAAGCTGCTTTAGAGGGATCAGCCAATAACATCTTCGCCATCTTCTCGCAGAAAGCCAATTTCGGATGGAGAGAGGACAAGCACATCGTGGTGGAACACAACACACCGCTTGGACTCCCCAAGACCGAGAAAGAGTTGAAGCAGCTCAAAGACAAGTATGCCGTGGATGCAAAGTACGAGGAAATTGATTGACACCATTTTTCGCCACGATAGCGTGGTACAATATAGATGTCTTCAGAAATTCTCCAATGATTGTTTTTTCATGATAGTTTCCTCTTGCATTTGGTAGTCCTCTTAAATGGGAAAAGCACCCTGTTATCCTTTCCGGGGTGCTTTTTCTTGTGCTATTATATGGTAGCAGCTTGTGGAGAAAATTAAATTTTACTGTTACTCTACTGATACCGAGACACCTCGCAAACCCCTATAAAATAGGGAAAGGTTCGACCCCTATCTAGGGACAGACGGCAGAGACAGGGTATTCTTTTTGCCCAAAATGAAACCCCTATGAAATAGGCAAAAACGCCTATGGCATAGGGGTTCGTTGTATCTTGGTATTTTCTGCGCTCTAGCGTTGAGTAGTGTTGAGTAGCGTTGGTTGGTGCTTCTACTGATACCGCTACTGATACCGCTCTCATTGGAAAAATCCGAAATGGTGAGGAAAGTCGCTTGGAAAAGTCCGATTCAGTTCTCTTCCACTATGATGCGGAGTTGCGCTTCCTGTGCTAGGTCTATCAGTTTATCACGGTCACCGACAGAAACGTAGGGAAACAGTACCTTGTAGGTCTTGGATGCGCTACCCTTGAGGAACGTGACCTTGTCCACTTGAGCGCACCATCTGTCCAAGCCGATGCGATACCATGTGTATCCCTCTGCTTCGGTAATCTCGCTGACATTGTAGAATCCCTCTGCCAAGAAGCCGAGCCGTTCACCTTTGAGGGATGGCTTGTTCCGACAGTTGAGGAAAGCGAGACCGACTTCGATTTGGTCTACCGCCGTGTTCCGCTCGACAGGCTGAACAGGGGATGTGTCTCTGTATCTGATCCTGTCATATTCTTTAGAGGACGGATTCACGAATATTGTCCTGTCCTCGACGAAAAGGTAGTTTAGAGGGTCGATACTGTTCGCCTTTGCATTCGCTCCCTTGCGGAGTTCAAAGTGCAGATGCTGACCATTTGAGTAGCCTGTGTTGCCCATATAGCCAATCACTTGCCCCTTGCGGACGGTCTGCCCCTTTTGGACGGTGATGCCTTTCAAGAGGTGTCCGTACATGGAGTACCATCCGTTGCCGTGCGAGATGTTGACATAGTTGCCGTAGATTCTCTTATTAGGATAGGTGTTGCCATATCCGTCAGCGCACCCGACTACCGTGCCGTCCTCGATTGCCACGATTGGCTGATTGCAGTACGCTCCGTCATTCCATCCGAAGTCTACTCCGAGGTGACCGCTCCAATAGACTTGGGTTATCTTGATGTATCGGCTTAAAGGATAGATGAAGTTCATCCCTCGCCCACCTCGTTGTTATCTACTTCTGTTTCATCTTCGGGCATGGGGAGAGAACCGTTTGCTTTGTAATACTGTGCAGAAGATATGCCAATCAATCCACCGATAAGAGCGCATACCGCCGCAGATACTTTAGCAACCGTGTCACCTAATCCCCATCCAAAGACGGAATCCAAAGTGACGAAGAAAGTGGTGAATGTAGGGATGCCGATAAGGCATAGCCATTTTAACGTATCGTATACTTTGTTTGACATTGCGTTATCTCCTTATGCTGATTTAAGTACTTCCACATAGAAGTCAAAGGTCGCTACGGTCTGTCCACCGCTCTCTATCGCTATCTCCGTGGGAGTAGTTCCCTCGCAAGTATAGGTCGGGAGTAGTGCGGTGATGGTGTTTCCGTCTATGGTCGAGGTCGAACTCTCCACATAGGTTTCGTCCATCTGTTCCGCATGGACGGATGCGGTCGCACCGCTTGGCACTTCCCACACTACTCCGTCATTGAATAGGGTAACCTCAACATAGCGTTGGGTATCGCCTACTTTGGAGTAGATGACTTGTCTGACAGGAACGGTGAGGTCTTGAGAAATAGATACTGTTGTAGTCATGATTCCCTCTCATTCTTCTTCACGTTTAAGGTGAACGGCATGGAAGATACTCCGTTCTGCTCAATGTCGCAGTAACATTTGCCGACTATTGAGGTTGCTTCGCTTGGGAGTTCCGAGAGCAGACCGCCATAGGTGAATGTGATGTTCACAATGTCTCCCGAAGATGCCCACACATTGTTAGTGCCTAATAGGGTTTTGATCTGTTGGGCGGTCAAGGTGTAGGTCAAAGGTGTAGCAAGTTCGTAGACCACTTGTGCGCCTGTTGTCGGTGTTGTTCCACTTGCATATACATCACGGTCACTTATCCATGTTGACGGTAATGTTTCGCCATTGTAACTTGCTATATTCCCGTGCGTGACCGTCAGCACCCCTGTGACCATATCCAATGTACCGCCATAGACGGTCTGTCCGAGAGAGGTGGTGTAGGTAGAGCCTTGATAGGGTTCGTAGGAGGTGGCGGTTGAGCCGAGTTCAAGTTGCCCTACGCTTAAGCCATTAACCAAATCGTCATGGTTCTGTGCGCTTCCACAATACAGGCGGATTTTTTCTCTTTCGACAGAGAACGTCTGTGCGGTCACAGAGAAGTTTTTGGCGTCATACCTCTTGAAGTTCCCACTTTTGTCGTAAAAAGCAATTCCGATGATGAACATATTAGAACCGAACGAGAATGTATATGTTCCATCGGGCAAATCCGTTAGTGCGCTCGTGAACCTTATGGGGTTATCAGCACCGAGTTCGCCTGTTGTTGGATTTAACGCTTTGTACTGTCCAAGCGATACGTCAAACAGATTCTTCCCTGTCCGTGTCACCCTTACCTCGTCATTCCCTGTGATGGGGCAGATGTTGGAGTAGGGTTGCCATGTTGGGTCAGTTTCGGTGGCAAGACGTATCATGGGGTAGAACTTGACGTTGTTCATTGTCACGCCTTGAAAGACAGTGATTCTCGTTGTTATCGTATTTCCGTTTGGCGAAATTGCAACGCCACTGCCACTGTCGATTAAAGCCCCTTGACCATCCCAATAGCAGTCCACTCTATATGTTCCAGCAGCACCGCCAGACGGACAACCGCTCAAAATATAGTTACCGTCCAAAGTGAGCGTATTATTTAGAGTGCAATTATATATTCCTGTTGCGGTTCCGTTTATTGTTACCGAGCCGTCAGAATTTACTGTTGCCGTGATGCCTCGAGATGTGCCACTTGAAGCCGTTACTTGCAGTTTATTTTTCCCCGCTCCCCCAACCCACGGCTTGTCATATCCGTTGAGGTCTTGCACAGGCTCGATACCCACGGTCAGTTCCGTCACATCCGCTTCGGTGAGGGATTCAAACGTGCCACCGCTTTCAACCTCTCCCCCTGTGACCGCTTCACTCGTCACCTCTACGCCATCGGGGCGTAGGATGCGGAGAGTGCCGTCTTCGGGAGTTTGGTCGAGGGCAATGTCAAGCACTCGCCCTGTGTCACCCTGTTTGGCGTATATCTGCCGTACCGAGGGTTCGGTCATGGATAAGTTTAGTTTGGTAGTTACCATCACTTCTGCTCCTTAATCCACTTGATGTCGGTTTTCATTTCCACGATTGCTTCTGCGAGGGAGGCGAACTTTTCCGCATACGAATTGTGTGAGTTTAATCTCTCCTCAATCCGTCCGAGCCTGTCCTCTACGTCCTTGTCTCGCACCGCCTGTTTCTTGAGAACTTCTTCCTGTTGCTTTCGTAAATTCGTCAATTGATTCAAGATGCCCAAGATGCCACCTATCACCCCTATCAGAACTGAAATGGTTGTTATGTCGAATGTCATGTCACGTCACCGCCCTTTGTAAATGTTCCGCTACCGCCATTGGTATAAAACTGTTTGCCTCTCAAGTTCTTTTGGCGGGATTAAGCGAACTGCCTTTTGAAAAATCTCCGCTCCCCAAGTTGGTGAGGAATTGCTTTGTGACTAGGTCATAAGCACCAATCACGCCATCGGACTTTCTGTAGCATGGCACGAAGTCTCCAACCAAGTTCTCGTTGCCATCCCAAACGGTAAATTCGTACATCGTTGTCTGTGCAAATCGTGACACACCGCTACCGAGGCTTGAAGCAAAAATGATTAACGGATACGAAGAAATCGCAGATGGATAACTTCCCGTCCATGTTGACTCCGAACCCCAAACAGGTGTCCACACTATTTTTGATGCGGAGTTCTGTGCGTACAGTTCAAGGAACGAGCCACCGTTGCCGTTGAAACTTGAGGTTTTGGACAGACCGCCCTCGCCCGTGTTGAACTGTAACACGCTTGAAGATCCCTCTCTAACCATAACGCTTGCGTATGGTGAGCCACCATTCTCCGTTCCGAAGTATGTATCGAGCAGATTGGATTGGTCTTTAAATATCATGTAGGCATGGATGTGATAACCGCCCGACAAGTCAAGACCCGTATTGAGATACTGTGTACCGCTTGACTCGATGGACTCGACTTGCTGATATGCACTCGGTAGCCTCTTGATTGCCGTGCCTCTCCAAAACTTGCCCGTAGGACTTGAATAGAAAGTCTTGCCGACCGTGTCGTAATATCCAATCACATTGTCTGCCTTACGGTAGCAAGGGATGAGATACCGTACTAGCACATCGTCATCGTATATCTCAACTCCACCGTGGATTGCTACCCCTGCGAATCCCGATGTCGCACGATGCACACCGAACAGATACATGGTGTACGGTGCGGTGAACGTGTAATTATTCAGCGTCCATGTCTTGGTGCTGTTATTATCGGAATTGTCAATGACCGTGCATACGTTCCTGTTGAAGTCGATTGTGTAAACATGATAGAGGGTTATATCCCAATGTCCGCTTGTGTCAGCACCGATGTTCTGTGAGCCATAACAGATGTTTAAGGCGTTGGAGTAGTTGTAAATCGAGAACGACCTTGATGTAGCAGACTCACCCGAGCCAAAGCCACCCCAGTTGGAGTTGTTGAGGTAGTACCATTGCATCCTTATCTTGACCCTTGTCTTCTCGTTAGGGGTGTATCCCGTGTCGATATACGGCTTACCGCTACCGCCACTCGACCTTATCCAATTGACTTCTTGGTACTCTTTGGGGAGATTTCCTGCCTTTAAACTGTGATAAAGCATAATACCTACGCTCATCTGATCACCACCACTTGAATATCCAAGTCCACGGACAGTGTCTCCGTTGCCGTGAAAGTCAGCGTACCTGCCGTGGGTGTCGCTTTGATTATTGCGCCCCATGCTTCGGCATCTGTCGCATCATCGCAGACCGCTTGGCAAAACGGAGTATCAGTAGCGAGAAGTCCGCTGACCGAGACCGCCTGTGTGTAGAGAGAACCCGATGCCGTCCACGATGCGGATGCGAGGGTGACCGTGGTGGAGATTGCGACCGAAGCCTTACCGCCGACCGCAGTCTGCAAGGAAGTGATGTCCCCCTGTGCCGTGGTCATATCTTCTTGCAATTCGCCTACATCCTGGAGTATTTGGTTAATCTGCGCTCCCGTTTTGCTCAGTTGATACTCTTTTGCCATCTTCTGTCTCCTTGCTCTTGAAGAATTGAATCAATGCCATAAGTTTGTCCATGTTTGTGAAGCCTTTTACTTCAATGCTTTCCAAAGTGTTGAGGATGGCTTCAATTTCTTTATCTGTTATCGTCATGTGATACCTCATAATGATGCCAACACATAGTATGTAGTTCCGCTTACAACTATCGGCTTTATTGTCAATGTCTTAAATCCGTATGTGGCATCCCTAATGCCAATATAAGATTGAGTAACATTGTTGCCATCGGTATATACCGCTAATCTAATATGGTCTAGCGCAGGCGTTTTTTCATTAAATATACGGAAGTTACATAGTCCATTGTCCGATGTTGACATCTGTAACCCATAGTTGAGTCCATCAGTAGTATCTCTGTTCGGAGGGTCAAGAGTCATATATGTGCCATCCATATATCCCGAGTCACCGCTTGTTGTCGTGTTAAGTCTGTATATGGTATCGCTAGACGTTTGGGAGAACAAATCTATTGCTACGCCCTCTTCTCTTGCTCCTAGCGGTGCTCTCCAACCTCTAATAACAAACAAGTCATCACCATCAACATCTTTTAACTCAAGACGAGGTTCATTGTAAGAGGTTCTATACGCCTTTAATATTGACACCCCATTGTTTTGTACATCCAACTGTGAAGCCACAACGCCATTCTTTGTAATAGCGTTGGTATAGGTCAAGCCACCATCAGCCGATATACCGATACCGCCTGCTGTACAACGCAACCATGATTTGTCATCGTCTGTTTCGTAGATAGTGAAGCCACCATTCGTGCCGTCACCGTTGTCGATGAATTGGAATGTTCCCTCTGTGTTGTTGATGATGTAAGCAGGGGAGAGGTCGCTATTCTTGGCAATCTGTGTCATCTTCGTGACTAACGGACTTTTGTTCAACACTTTCTGTACCTCTGTCTCAACGTAGCAATGAAGCGTTTCGGAAAGACCGCCTGTTATGTTCATCACCCTCTCCATCACATAGACAGGGAAGTAGTTGCCGTCCTTGTCTTCCGCTTGGACGATGTCTCCGCAATCAAGGCGAGGGTCACCTCTCCATTGAATGTCGCATGGGGTGATGGTCATACCATCCTCGCCAATCAACTCATCGCACACCCTATCCAATTCGGTCACGGTGATGTAGGGGTTGGTGTAGGTAATGGCGTTGCCTGTGTAATCCGTTGCGTAGACAGGGTTCTCATCTGTACCGCTCACGATGTTGGTGTATGTCACCGAGCCACCGAAGTTAATCTTCGTACCGCCCATATGCTGAAGCGTTCTAGGGATGGTCATGCCGTGGTCGGTGTACCGAGAAATGACGAGGTCTCCTGTTCTGCCCATGTGAGCGTTCGCACCGACCAACCCTGCAATCCATCCGATGTAATCTCTGTATGTTCCCTCATATCCCTCTGTAAAGGACACATTCTTGTTGGCGTTGATTTCTGCGCTGACTACGAGCGTGTCTCCGTCCGAGGTGGTGAGGGTGTAGTCATCAGACGAGAGCAATTCATAGACCATTTCGTCATAGGTCAAGGTCAACTCAAAGTAGCTTGCTATGGTCTGAAGCAGAGTCCATGCGTTGATAGGGAACTCGACCTGCAATGCCGTCCAATTGATGTTCCCCATGAGTTTCTGCATACCATCGTATGCGGTCACAGAAAATGTTCTGTCCTCGTCATTGGACTCCGTGTTCGTAACGTAGAACACCCCAAGAGGTATCCACACGGTTACATCGCCTGTGTTCTCATGGGGTATAACTAATCCTACATACGGATGTATCTCACTATTCATTAAGGACGGAATGCCGTTGTTCCGATACTCCATCCTAAATTCATCCATGCATGATGTGCCTATCTGTAGTCCGTCATTGGAACAGACCACATTGTTCCATTGCATGGAGATGATGTCACCGCTCATTCCGCTACCCGACAATCTGTAGGTAGTGTTCCCGATGATGACATCGCATCGGGTCTCGAATGTCCGAGACTCCGCTTTAATCCATTTATCAAAATCTTCTGTAGTGACAGGAACGTACATCTAATTGCTCCTATTTTATTTGCAAATCTTTTTGGCTACGCTACTAGCCACGATTCAGCGAATGAAATTGTGAGGTGGAGTAACTTTACCTCTCGATGTGTCTTCGTCAAAAACCTAGACAATTTGCCATCAATATTCGATGAAGTTGAACGCTAGGTCTTTCCAAAGGTAATCGTTGCCGTTTCTCCAATAGAGAGGTGCTTTCCTGTCACCGACATAGAACTGTCCTGTGCGGAACGATCCTGTGTATGGGTCGGGGTAGGTGACGTACATCGAAGCACCGTTCACCGCCTGTAGCACCGTAGATACCTCGCTCATGGTTAGTGGGGGAAACTTGCATTCCAACTTGCGAGGAGCATTCGCTCCCCCACGAACCCTGTCTCTGAACATATATCCTGTTTGGTTTCTTCCGCTTTCGTAGTCAACGTCCTGTACGGAGACCGAGAACTCCTGCGGTTCGGGTAATTCTGTGCCGTTAACTGTTAATGTAACTACCGCCATATCTTATCTCCTTATGCTAGTGCAGGTTGCCCTGTCCTTGCGGAGTAGGCTCTGCCCTCACGCTGAACCACCTTGAAGAGGTTCTTCGCATCGCCCTCAAGGGTGACGTTGACTTGCTGACCACCGCCAAGCACCGATGCTACCGCCTGTGCAACACCCTGCGATACGGATGCCACGATGTCGCTATTGTTCACGACCGCCGTCTGACCGCCAATCGTACCGACCAATTCGGGTCCAGCCTCTCTCGCAACGAACATCTGTCCTGTTTCGGGATAACCGCCCTCTGCGAACTTGCCTGTCTTGTAGGTGAACTCTTTAACGTATCTCGTTACGTTCTCTGTGACATCAATGCTGATGTGCGGTTTGTATCCGTTGAGGGAATTCAGCGCACGTTTGGCGGCTTCGACCGCTTTCTCGACAGGAGTGACAGAACCGTTTGTATCGAAGTTGATTGCTCTGCGCTTGTTGAACGCACCGCCGATTTTGGACTCAAAACTGTCGGATGCTTCTTGTATCTTCGTCTGCATGGTTTGGAAAGCATCAGCCGTGTTCTGCTTAAACTCTGTGAGGGATTGCTTCCCTTTGATGACTTCCCAAAGGTTGCCCATCGTAGTGCCGAGGAACTCTACAATAGCGGTCAACTGTTGTGTTGCTACCTTGAGGGAGTTGAACACGTCAGCCACGAGGTCGAGTTTCCATTTGGCATCGTCAGCCATCTTCTGCCACAGTTCCAACTCATCACCGATTTCAATCACGATTCCGAGCGTGTCTTCAAACAGAATTATCATTTCGCCTACGAGGTCAACGACCGCAGATGCGAACCCTGCCACCGCATTGACTACATTGAGTACGCCTTGCCAAATGGTATCGAGGGGTTTCTTGAGAACGGACAGTTTGCCGAGGAACTCTCCTGTGTTAGTTACCACCCTAGCAATCGTGTCTTTGATTTTGAGTAGGGGAGAGAGTGCTTCTTTGAGACCCTCTGCACACTTCCTAATCCAATCCCAAATCGCTTTGAGTTTGCTCTCCACTTCGGAAACTTCGCCAACGGCTCGTTCCTCAAACATATCGGTGTAGCCACCGCCACCACCGCTACTTCCACCGCCACCGCTTCCGCTTGGAGTCTGTGCGGTGATGTTGTTGATCTCGTCAAATGCAAGGAGTTGCTTTTTGAATTCTTCGGTCGCTTTCTTGGCGGCTCCACCTGCTTTCTTTTCGGATTCAGCAATGGTGTCTGCCCAAATGACCGCACGATAGGTCTGCTTACCGCCGAGGATTGCGAAGAACCGGGAAATGGCATTGGCAGCTGCCATAGCCAACTGTGCGACTTTCTGTAGGATGCCTATCAAGTACTCCAAGAATGGCGCACCCACGACCGCTAGGCTATTCTTCAGCACCAACAGGGATTCCCTCGCTCTGTCCATAGAATCAGCGAATCCTGTCATGCCAATGTTGCGATCCCAATCTTCCAAGTTCTTGAATCCCTCTTTTACGCCGTTGACGAACGCAGACCACACCGCTCTCATGGCACGGTATTGCATGAAGTTCTTAAACTTCTGCACCAACTTTTCAAGAGGGCTCAAGGCTCTCTTGGCTTCTTTACCAACGCCCCCTGTCTTCTTCTCCAACTCGTCCATCTTTGCGATGATCTCGTCAACCGTTGGGGGCATCTTTTTATAGATGCCGAGAGCATCCATCAACTTGTCATAAGTGACCGCTATAGCGTTTCTGAAACTGAAAGTCTTGCTGATATCCGCATCAATGGCTTGACCGATTTCGTTCCATTCATTGGTAATTGCTTCGGTGTTCGCTCTCTGTTCGGCATTTCTCGCTTCTTCCGCACGGATGTCGGAAACGATTGCTTTGTAATCGTTCAGAGTCCGTTTTGCTCTTTCGATGTTGTCTGCGGTCTGTTGCCAAGAGGAAGCGGAACTAGTGTAGGAATCATCAATGTCTGCGGTTGCTCCGTTGTTGACTATGTCATCGGTGAGGGAAGATGCTCTTGGTACTTTAGAACGCTGAACCGCACTCTTTACGATGTCATCTAGGCTTCTTGCGCTAACGCTATTGACGGCATCAGCGAAATCACGAAAGTCTTGTGCCGCTTCTTTAACATTGCCACTATCGAGGTTGTCTAACCCCTTTTTGATGTCACCTAGATTGTCGATGGCTTCTTCCGCACCTTTGTCATTGAATGCAGACGTTAAGTTCAACTGTATGTTGTCATAATCAATTGTTGCCATCTTTTCCCTCGCTCATGAACCATCTCTTGGTTCGCTCAATGTTTCTCTGCTTTTCCGCTTTCTTTTCCCTGTCGGTGAAAGCAATCGGATAATCCAAGTACTTCACTTGGTTGGTCTTCTTGTCGCTGAAGCATTGAGAAATGGATGCCGTCACCGCCCTGTGGATGTACAACCCTTGAAGCCATGCTTCGTAGTTGCGGTTCTCTCTGCGGTAAATCTCCGCTTCTCTGTATTGCTTCGCTAGTATCGGTTCACCGTACCAAAACTGTTCATAGGTCATTCCTATGGACAGATAGTAGGGGAATATCTCGTTAAAGGTATCTGTAGCGGTTGGTCTTTCTGTAGGCTTGTCGCTTACAGTTCCACCGCCATCCGAGGGTTTTCCTGTGCTTCTTCATCGGACAGGGTGCTGAATGTCGCATAGTACAGTTCCATCAGCCTTGCGAGAATCTTGCCTGTGGTCTCGTTGATACCGCCAAGAATGTCAAAGAATATCTTGTCGGTCTTATCCCTTGCGATGTTCCTGTGATGCATTCTGAACGCATAGAAGAAAAAGTCTGCTCCTACTGTGTTCGGGAACTTGGTCACGAGGTCGGGATCGAACCCTCTCTGTTCTGCCCATTTCACCGTATCCCTGTTGAACTCAAGGATGTAGGCTTCGCCTGTCTCGTTGTCTACCAAGCGGATAGGCTTGGGCATTTCTTCCTTCTTCTCAATCGTGGTCTTTGCCATACTTCTCATCTCCTACATAAATTAAATTGTGGTGGTACATGGGGTTATTGAGGAAACCCCATGTTGTAAACCTTAAGTGGACTTTGCTTCCCAACCACCGATGCCTGTGCAGATGACGTGGGCAGGGATGGTGTCAACCTCGTTCTGTGCGATACCGCCGTTTCCGAGTTCGAGCGGAATTGCGGTGAAGAAGAACGATTTTGTGCTTTCGGGATAGACATACTCAAACCATGTCTGTTTGCCCTCTGCATAGGCGGCGGTAGAAGCCGTGACCATCGTTTCCCAAGCCGTGATGACCGCTTCGGTGTGGTTCAGAGTGAACTCCTTGTCACCGCCTGGGTCTTGCCTACCTGCGACATAGCGTGTGATTCTGTCTGTGATGTTGGAAGCATCAAGGACTTCAACGTCCATCGGGAAGTCGGGTGCTTCATTGACATCGGGGATTTCGGTGTAACCTGTCGTAGGACGAGTACCTGCGGTGGTCTCGATACAATACTTAACGGTTGCTCCGACAGTTGTGATCTCAAGAGCCATGTGTATTTCTCCTTGTTAGATTTATCGTGGGTATATATTGAAGATTGTTGTGTCCGCATCACCGAAGTCGGTGCGCTTAATCAACCCGGAGTACCGCAGCTCGATTCGGTAAATCGTCCTGTCGATGTTGGGTACTTGCTGAAGAAGCGTTCTGCGGAAACGGAGACCGAGCATGATGCCATCGATCTCGTTTGCGAGTGCCTTGCCGTCTGCTTTCTTGGTTGGGGTGTTTGTAAATACTTGGATGGTGTAGGTGACATTGACATAGTCATCAAGGGAAGTGTTGGATTCGCCCTCTGCCCAAACGGAGTTTGACGATTCCCACATATTCACACAGGGGAAACTCGCAGGTTCAGCCACATACTCTCCGTACACCTTGATGTCGGGGTGATTCGTGCGAAGCTGCGTAGCCACTCTGTCAAATATCGTGTTTTCCAAATCAATCATTTGAATACCTCGTCAGCCGCTTCAGCCACAATGTCATCAAGTTTCCCAATCGCCAACATGAACGCATCAGCTGCCTCATAACTGTAGGGATAGGGTTCGCTCTGGTCTCCCTCAAGCCACTTTGTCCAAGTGTCTTTGTGTTCAACAGACCAAGAACCGGGGATGAACCCATATGACCAACCTTTTGTGGATGATGCCAATGTTCCTGTTCCGAATTCGATAAAGAACAAGCCAATGCCGTGGGCGGTGATTACCGCTCTTCCGTATGCTACGGTCGGCACGACAGAAAGTCCTGCATTTTCAACATTTGGGTTGTTCACCATGTGGTATCTTTCTGCGATGCGGTCTGCCAACTTTTCAGCAACGACTCTCACGAACTTGTTCTTTTTCTTTTCGATTTCCTTTTGGTAATCTTTGAGTTCTTTAATGGCATCGTTGATGCTTTTCTTGGAGAGGACGTTCACTTCGATGGTTCTCATGAAACGGTCACTTCCTGTATGCCTATAAGCAATTGGTTGATGGACGGTATGACCTTTTTAACCACATAGTTATATGGTTTGTCCGTGCCTATGCCGACCCACAAGATGGTATCCTCGACAATAGGACAAGCCGTGTCGGTGGTAGCCAATACCCTTGTGTACTGACCATTCAGACCGAAACGCTCAAGTTCGATAGTTCCCTTTGGAACACCGATGTTAATCTTGAGAGCCACAGGAGCAGAGTATTGCTCCACGAACTCCCCTGTAACGTTGCCATATTCGTCCCGAACTTCCTCACTCCCTGTGCGAAGCGCATAGTAGATCGTGGACTTGTTTCTCTGAACATCTCTCATCCTGTCACCTTTGCTATCGGGATCACCGCAGATTGGATGTACTGAAGCATATCGGAGTACTTCCAATGTCTGTGGATGCCGTTCTCGATGGAGAGCAGCTGACCCTCTGCACCTGCCTGTGCGAATCCGTTCTGTACCGCCATTACTTGCACTACATCGTAGGCACTTGGCAATTCTTCGGGTATCCCACTAGATGAATATTCGTATTTGTATTTCAAAATTGCTTGTGAAGCCAAGTCGAGGTAGACCCTCAACTGTGCTTCTACCGCTTCAGAAACTGTCTGCTTCGGGAAGAGCATGGTCTCAAGCATCGTAAGTTTTTCAGCATCTGTCATTGGTCTACCTCACCGAGTGTTATTTCTTTTTCTTCTTGGGTTCTGCTTTAGGCGCACTCTTTGGCTCTTCCTTTGGCTCTGCCTTTTCGGGGGCAGACTCCAAGTTGGGAAGGATCCCAACTTGGATAGAACCGTCTGCTAATATGCGAAACATTAGATCGCCGTGCCGAGTCCGAGGTACAGACCATCGAGTTTCTGCGCCTGTACGAAGCAGTCGTGATAGACCCTGTAGTCGAACTTCCAAGCATCCGCTTCCTGATTGACTTCGGGAGAGAAGACACGAGGTACGAGGTGCTTGATGACCTGCATGGTCGCTCTAGGATCGACAATGAGGAAGTTGGAGTTGTTGCCACTCAAGGTGAATCCACCTGCACCTGCGGAAGTTGTCGGGGCATTGAGGGTGCAAACTGTAGCGAAACGAGCCTGCGGTACTTTGACCAAGCGGAGATCGTTGTACATCTCAATGTTGTTGTTGATGTCTTTCTCAAGGTTCAGAGTGTAACGAGCAACGTTCGCCTTGAGGTTCTCATAGGCTTTGGGGGAGATGAAGCAGATACGTCCCTCGTGCGGAACTTCAAGTTCATCCATGTAAGCCATGCCCTCGTCAATCTGCGAAGCGATGTTCACGCCATTTGCGGTCGGGTCGGTAGCGGCGGTCTTTGCACCTGCCTTTACGAGACCTGCGTATTTGGCGAGACGATATGCATCTACTTCGGGGATAACGTGTACACGCTCAAACTCACCCATCAGAGAGCCGAATGCCATGCCGAGGGTCTCATCGTTGTCCATTACGTCAACGCTGAAAGAACGACCACGGTCAACGGACAGGGTGTAGTCTTCCCAAGCCTGTGTCACATCACCAACTTGGTAACCTGCGTTACGGCTATAGTTGGCAAGACCAACGGATGCGCTATTGAATAACTGAATTGTTTTTGCTCCAATCCATCTCACGTTGTATTCAGCGGTATCGAGGATGGAAGTTTTGGAACCCTCTTTGTAAATCTCATCGAGGATAGGCAGATACTTCTGTGCAAGAGCGATGCTATTGTTCACAGGGGCTGTCATAGTTGTTGCCATAATCTTTTTCTCCTAATTATTTTTGTTATTTGAGACCTGCCCATTTACGAAGTTTTTCGTATTCGAGGTCTTCTGCTTGTTTGCCTGTCAGCGGAGAACCCTGTGTGGGTTGCGGTTGCTGATTGAGGACTTGTGCTTTTACGTTCTGAATAGTGTTGTCGAGGAAAGTCTTCTGCGAAGTGAAGAACTCATCCGGGAGACCCTCTGGAAGCGTGGAAGCCAACGCTTTTGCGGTCTCAACGTCATACCCGATGCTCATATAGTTTGCGGTGTATGCGTTAATTGCCTTTTCCTTGCGGAGCGTGTTCAACTCATCCATGAGTCTCTGTTGCGCTTCAGCCTGTTCACGCTTTGCCGTTTCTTCAGCGGTCTCTTTTGCTCTCAACTGACGTTTGTATTCAGCTGCTTCACTAGATGCCTTGTTGAAAGCATCCTTGAGTCTCTGTTTGTCGGCATCATCGGACTTGGGCGGTTCAGCCTGTGGCACTTCAATATCGAAGTTCAGCACCGCTTCAAGTTTTTCTTCGGGGGTCATTGCTTCGTAGTTTTCGATCTTCGTCACATCAACTTTCATCTCATACTCCTTGCGTGTTTAAGGTCTTTCTCTAGACCGTATTCTGCGTTTTAACGTCTTCTCTGACGTGATTGCGTTTTATCCACTTCTCTGTGGTTTATGAACATCACTTGCGTGTTATTCGTATCTTGCAGCGACACCCACAATTATTTCGGGCATCGCTGAATCCCATCGGTCTTAAGGCAGAGTCACCGCCTAGCGTGTAGAACCTTGAATTCAGAGGTACGCTCACGCCCTCGATGTAGTCGTGCGTGTCTCTCACCCTGTCATCGTGCATGGTCACCCACGTCTTGTAGATGTTTGGAATTCCGCTATCTTCAGCGGTCTGCTGAACGGCTTCGTTGTACACTCTGTCCGTTTCGCTTTGGATGACGGTCTTTATCAGACCGAAGTCTCCGTCATCAACGTGTTCTCTGATGCGGTCTTTCCACGTCTTGCCGTCAATCGGCTCATCGATGATGTCACGCATCTTGGAAATGTCTGCCTGTTCATCCTCGATGCCGAGAACTCTCTTCGCATAGTCATTGCCCATCGCATATGCCATGATGAGCAAGTCTTCCAGGTCATCCTCGATTTCGTCACGCATCATGGCTCTGTTCGGTTCATTGGCTATGGACTCAACATTCTCAACGAATGCATCAACATTCTTTTCAAGCACGTTCAGTTCATCGAATTCTGTAGCCATCAGTTACTCTTCCAATATCCGTTCACCCAATGGACACCGCTTTGATTGCGGTCTTGACCCTCTGTGTTGGTGTTCATGGGATGGGGGTTATTATTCTGCGGTTTACCGCCTGTGCCGTGACTCTCATTGGGTGTATAAGCACCCTCTGAATCAGCCATGACCGCACCCTCGACCGTCTTCTCAATCGGTGCATCGGGATCGCCCCAAACAAGGTTGAGATATTTCTTGGAGAGCGCCACATCCGTGACAGGGTCATTGGAGATACCGCTCTTGGCGAGTGCCAATTCGGGAGCAAGACCTGCGGAAAGCATGGTGTACATGGATTGCGCTTTGCTCTGAATGTTGGATGTTTCGTTCCGAGCGATCTGCAATTTGACATCGGACGGCTTGAGGTCAACCAATCCTTTTCTCTTGAGGATGCCGAAGAAAATCTTGTCAAACTGTCTGTTGGATTTGATGAAGAGGTCTTCGGTGTTCCTTGCCACGGTGTCCGCTTGAAACCATCCGTTCCTCGCAAGAACCGCCGTTCCTGTTTCAGCATTGCCAAACCGGGAATTCTGCGAGTTCGGCATACCGCATATGGTGATGACCTGCTGATACAGATAATCCACGAGGACTTGTGTCTCGCTCTGATTCAACTGTTCAGACAGAATCTTGAAGTCTGCTTTGTTCTCTCCGAGAGACTTGAGGACAATCATCCCTGCCTGTCGGATATCGTTTGCCGTGACTCCGTCATCGAGGTCACAGTTGACCGCTATCGCCAAACTCTGAATGAACTGTTCCACGCCATCGATTCGGTTCGACATGACCGTGTTGATGGCATCGAGCAAGGGGAGAGCGGCTTCAAATGCGCCCATGTTCACGGAGTTGTACTGATACTCGATAATCGGCACTTCACCGAGAACGTTGGTCTCCACGGAGTCGAGGGAAGTGACGGTCGCAATGTAGACGGGCTCTGATGTGGCAAACTTGCCGACCATCGTTCCGCTCATACGGTAGAGTTTGTCTTTGGTGTAGCAATCGACCTTGAGGATTCCGTCAGCCACAACGAGGGAACATCCGTAGACAGGCTTGTTTCCGGGTCTCAAGTCATAGGCAACGAAAGCGTTTCTTGGGTCTAGCGCATATGCGAGGACAGGAATGTCGGGATCATCATTGGGCGTGACATAGAGGGCAGCTTTGCCCACGGTATGAAACCAATCGACCAAAGCGTTATCAGCGTCCTGTTTACCGCTCCTATAGAGGTACTCGTTCGCTTTTTTGACTTCTTCCGAGATATCGTCCTCATCGTTCCTGGTAACGTAAAAACACGGCTTTGTGAGGAAATAGCCGTCCTTAAAGTTAACAATCTCATCGGCGTGACATTCGACAACCTTGTTATTGATTTCGGGACGGACTTCCTTTTTTCGATTGAGAATGGGTTGCATTCCTCTGCGATACCAATAGAGGTACTCTTCCTCAAAGAGGTTCTGAACGTGGATTCCGATGGCACTATTGACCTCTGCGACAACGTTCTCTTCCGTTATCTCGTCCACGGTGCAGAAAATCTGTCTTCTCCCGAAAAGGTTTCTGTATTCGGGTACGCTGCCGTTGGCGTTATTTTCAGTTGTTACTGTGTTGTCAGCCATCTCTACCTCGCAAATAAAAAAAGAGGTCAAGGGGATATACCCCTTAACCTCATACCGTTAGGTTTTTAGCACCACATCAAGTTCGGTGCATCAATCTTTCTTCTGTTGTTTCTCTATAACTTTGACCGTCCTGTGGATGCAAACCACAGAGACACCCTTGTTCTCGACCTTAACTTCAACAATCTCTTTGTTGGAGAGTCCTGTGTTAATTGCTTCAATCACGGACGGAAGTTGCCTAATGTCTATCAAAGCCACACTCCCACCCCTGTGTATTCACGGCTTCGTGCATTGCCCACGAGTCCTATTCTGTTTTATTTTTGGTAGTGGGTGAGGGTTACGCTCCTCCGCTAAAAGGTTCAAAGCCTCTTGTACTACTATTATACGAACCCACTATTATGACGTTCGGCAATCGTAACATCTGCCGATGTCGGTAACAATTGCGATGTGATTGTAGCGCAATCGTGTTACGTTATTCCTATGAATAATTGCGGTTTGGTTGCGTTATTCATATGAATAATGCGCTTTAATATCGCCACGTTTTGGCACGGATGTGAACCGCTTCATACCTCTAGGTACTTGCCTGTCATAGGGATGAAGTACGCTTCGTGCGGTGAAACTACCACACCTGCGCCCAAGACCCCTCTATGCTTGGCGTGTCGGCTATACTCAAAGGCGTATGCCCTGTCATCGCCGAGCCACCCCGTGTTTAAAGCAAAGATGGTCTCCGTCTTGTTCGCTATGTAGTTTACCCCACCGCCCGTGTGCGTGTGTCCGCTACACACCGACATCCGCTCGTCTACCGCTATGTTGTAGGTGGCGTGTTTCCCACCTCGCCCTGTTCCGTGGGTGTACAACACTCCGTCTATCACATACTCGTCTTCTAACTCCCATGTGGGCGGTAAGCCGTATATCTCTCTGAACGGCTTGATGAATACATCCCCGATGCCTAACGTCTTCGCCTGTCGATATGCTATATCGTCATGGTTGCCACGGCACATCTTTACGTTCGGGAACGCTTCCGTCAGTTCCTTTACCGCTTCTCTCGCTTTCTCTAACTCAAGGTACGCTCCGTCAGCGCACGGTTCGCTCTGAAACCGAGAGATCGCATGGTTGTCTATGAGGTCTCCAAGACAAATAACCTCTTCAACTCCCCATTCAGCAAACGTGTCTTTCAGAAACGTCAAGTAGTTGGGATGCTGAAAAGGAATATGTGTGTCACTAAAAACTCCACGAACCATTAAGCACTCCTATAGACACTACCACCCTACCACAGAACGTGGACAAAAACATCTAAAACTAGAAGAACCGCTTCCGCAACTCTAGTTTGTTCGTCACTCCGCTCGTCACGAAGTCTGCTATCATCGCCATTGCGTCCGGAGCATCATCGTGCCTGTTCTTGCCGACATGGGTGTAGGAACATAGGTCGTTCATGAACGTGCGGTATTCCTTGCTCTGCTTACTGTCATCGAGAAAGTATACGTTCTTCTTCACGAAGTCAGCGTTGACAAGGATCTTCGTTTCCTTGTTCCCTGTGGTGTATTTCGTGGTGATGTTGGTGAACCCACCGTAACTCTTCACGAACTCGTCCACCTCTACCGCTATTCGCCCACCTGCGGAGTTGGACTCAAATCGGCATTGCTTCACGTTGTTCCGCACCAAGCACTTCGCCAACCGGGGAATGACCACATCGGGAAGCGCATTATCATATATGACATCTGCCAAGAAGAAGTTCTCGTTATATTGATACAGGACAGGCATACAGAAGAAGTCATCGCCCTTGTCCTTTGTATCGCAGACCGCCCATACCGCATCGGGTTCATCTTGGGGCAATTCGATGAATCTCTGCAAGGAGTCCTTGTCATACAACAGACCCTCACGTTCCATCGGTCTGCCCATCATAATTGCCCCAAAGTCGATGGAGTCCATCAGCTGCTCTTGCTGACGAATCATCTCATCGTTGTAACCGAGTCCATACGGATAATCGAAGTTGCTTTTTCCTGTCTCCTCGTCTTTAACAGGCATATTGATAATCCTGGCTCTTGGATTACCGCTATTCTGCCGTTCCAACCGCCCTATGACATCATGCACCGACCACCTGGTCGCTATGTGCAACTCCTTGTAGGAGTCTCCGATGGCTCTCTGCCGTAGGTCGGTGGTGTACAGACCCCATAATTTCTCCAATTGGACAGGATTCGCCGCCGTTTCACGACCGTCTACCAAGTCGTCACAGTACAATAGTTTGGTCGCACGGACTTTACCTGCGTTTCCGCTGCCTACAGAGGTGAATTCAAAGGTCTGAAACCGCTTGTCCGTCTTCAAATCGATTCGCAGGTCTTTGGCATTTGTTCCACACCGAGGACTATTCGGGAATACATCGTTATATAGGTATTCGCCATCGGGGTCAAGTATCCTGTTGATCTCGTCATAGCACCCTCGCAGAAAATCGGTGTTGTGCGAACACTCCAATATTTGCATATCCGGGTTTCGACCGCCCACCCATGTCAAATAAAACAGAGCAAGAGTCGTTTTTCCAACACCCGGTGGCATACTGATGCATAACAAATCCAACTTGTCCTCTTCCAAGTCCTGTAATGCTTGGGTAAGAGGATAAAGCTGCTTCATTCTAGGCTGATAGAACCGCCTTTTCGGCTCTCTGTTCCATTCAATGTACAGGCAATAGTAATGGAAATAGTGCGGTGCTAACATCAAGGTCAGTTTCTTCATCAAATCGTGACCCTTGTACCGCTCTTCCATGTCTACATAGGGCGATGTCACTACTTTGGAGACTCCTTTTAATATCTCCTTGCATACCTCGACATCTCCGTATGCCCTCGCCATCTCAAACCAATCCCCATATGCTTCTATGCTATGAGGATGTGCCTTTATGTATCTCTTCACGCCACTATAATCTGCCATAATATCAAAATACACGCCTTAATGACGTAAAACATCTAAACTAAAACAGACCCTTTAGGACTCCGTTATGCCTTAAAAGGTCTCTTTTTGTTTTTTTTGAGAAATTTTTAAAACCTACCGCCCTTATATCATAGTCTCACCAACAGAGCCTGTTCCTTTATATAAGCATATAGGTAAGTAGTCTTTTATTATTTTCGGTATATAAGGGGGTAAATGTGCGCTTGGGAGCAAAATCCATAGGGGGATGGGTGGGCAGTCTAGGTGCTTGTAATAAATGTGGTGGTCGTTCTAATCATGCCCACATACTATAAAAATGCGATATGACTAAAACTATAGACAATATAGG
>CACXHH010000237.1 GCA_902767455.1 uncultured Eubacteriales bacterium | reverse complement strand
AGAGAGTCAAAGACTATCGCTACTATCACCTTCCAGAACTATTTCAGACTTTACGAGAAGCTGTCGGGTATGACCGGTACTGCGCTCACCGAGGAGGACGAGTTCAGGGAGATCTACCGCCTTGATGTTATCGAGGTGCCGACAAACAAGCCTATCGCAAGAATAGATCACCCCGATGTTATCTTCAAGACAGAAAAGGGCAAGTACAATGCCGTTATCGAGCAGATAAAGAAGTGCCACGAAAAGGGACAGCCTGTGCTCGTAGGTACGGTATCTATCGAAAAGAGTGAATATCTTTCGAAGCTGCTCAAAAACAAGGGCATCAAGCATGAGGTGCTCAACGCCAAGTATCACGACAAGGAAGCGCTCATCGTCGCTCAGGCAGGTAAGTTCGGTGCGGTAACTATCGCTACGAACATGGCAGGACGTGGTACGGATATCATGCTCGGCGGTAATGCCGAGTACAAGGCACTTGCACAGCTCCAGAAGGAGGGCTACTCTGAGGAGATAGCTGTTGCGGCTTCCGGTCCGTCGGTAACGGAGGACGAGGAGATACTCAAGGCAAGAGAAAGATATGAGGAGCTTTACAAGGGATTCGCTGAGGAGGTAGCCGAGCTTGCCGAGAAGGTAAGGGAAGCAGGCGGACTTTATATCATCGGTACGGAAAGACACGAGGCAAGACGTATCGACAACCAGCTCAGAGGACGTTCCGGCCGTCAGGGAGACCCCGGCGAGAGCACTTTCTTCCTGTCTCTTGAGGACGACCTTATGAGAATATTCGGCGGAGATAAGGTTACCGGCATCATGGATGCTTTGAAGGTAGACGAGAATACGCCGATACAGTCAAAGATGCTCACGGGCATCATCGAGTCCTCGCAGAAGAAGATAGAGGGCAGAAACTTCAATATCAGAAAGAATGTCCTCAACTACGACGACGTTATGAATACCCAGCGTGAGATCATCTACGGTCAGCGCCAGAAGGTGCTTGACGGAGAGGACGTTCACGACTACATCGTTAATATGATAAACCAGTATGTTGTTGATTCAGTCGATGCGTACCTGCTCGACGACGACATCAAGGACGACTGGAACCTTACGGGTCTGAGGGAGCACCTTGCAGGTATCCTTACGACAGAGGACGATTTCAACTACACCGTTCAGGAGCTTGACGACGTAAATAAGGAAGATATCGTGAAGCTGCTCTCGGACAGAGCAGACGAGCTTTACCGCAAGCGTGAGGAAGAGCTTGGCACGGAAATGCTGCACGAGGTCGAGAGAGTCTGCCTGCTCAAGGTCGTTGATACTAAGTGGATGGCTCACATCGACGACATGGAGGAGCTGAAAAAGGGTATCGGTCTTCGTTCCTACGGTCAGAAGAACCCTGTTGTTGAGTACCGTGTTGAAGGTATGGATATGTTCGACGATATGGTAGCTTCTATCCGTGAGGATACGGTAAGGATGCTGTTCACCATTCAGGTGAGAAAAAACGAGGACGCTCCAAAACGTGAGGACGTTTACAAGGAAAACAAGGTACATCACAATATGACTGTCCGCAAGAAGGAGAAGATAGGCAGAAATGCTCCTTGTCCGTGCGGAAGCGGAAAGAAATACAAGAACTGCTGCGGTGCTAATAAGACCACGACCGCTCAGGCTGAGAAAGAAGCAAAAGAAGCAGCAGAGAAAAAAGCAGAGGAAAAGACAGAAGAATAAGTAATTCAGCAGGGCGGGAGAATCATTCCGCCCTGTTTTGCAGATCTGATATGGGGGTGTCGGATATGCGGGCACAAAAGACAGCAGTGATAATATTCACATTGGCAGTCGGGCTCGGAGGTCTGATGTGGAGCTCGGGCGAGTGGATCGGCTGGTTCTTTGGACTGATATTGACACTGGGGTATCTTCCGCTGACGGTCTCGGCGTGGGTGAAGCTCATATCTGACAGTGTGAGGACAAATGCGGGCAAGCCAAAGCGAAACGGGTTCCTGATATTTGCAGTATTTTCGGGGATAGCGCTTGCCGCAACGGGCGTTTTCGCAGCGGTCGAGTTCAGGGACATAACGACGAGCAAGCACTTCGGGACGGCGGCGGTATGCACATTCTTTGTGCTGCCCGTGCATCTGGTCGAGTTCCTTATTACCCTTATCGTAGGGCTGTGCGAAAGGAAAAAGAGCAAAGCAGGTGCCGTGATATACTGTAACAATATGCCGCAGTATCCGAATTATCAGAATTACCCGAATTACCCGAACAATAACGGGTATTATCCTTATCGGGATATGAATGATAGGAACAACGACAACAGCTTTTACAGACAATAACAAATCAAGGAAAGAGAACAATGAAAGAGTATACTTACAGAAAAGCAAGGCTTGACGACCTCGAATTGCTGGTATCATCAAGGGTAATGGTTCTCAGGGCTGCGAACAAGCTGCCCGAGGACACGGACATGAGCGAGATAGAAAGACAGTCGAGAGCGTACTACAAAAAGGCGCTTTCCGACGGCAGCCATACAGCGATCCTCGTGTTTGACGGGGAAAGGCTCATCGGCACGGGCGGAATGAGCTATTATGACGTTATGCCGACCTGCGATGTGAACACGGGCAGAAAGGCGTATGTGATGAATATGTACACCGACCCCGAATACAGACGGCAGGGCATAGCCTACAAGACACTCGACCTGCTGGTTGAGGACTCAAAGCAAAGGGGAGTGGAACACATCACGCTCGAAGCGACCGATATGGGCAGACCGCTTTACGAAAAGTACGGGTTTGTGCAGATGAAAAGCGAGATGCAGCTTAGAAATAAGAGATAAGAAGTAAGAGGTAGGAGATATGGTTGTAAATGTGATAAAGTCGGTCATATATTCGGCGGCAGCTATT
>CACXHH010000236.1 GCA_902767455.1 uncultured Eubacteriales bacterium | reverse complement strand
TTAGTCGTATCGCTAAACACAATATAATTACCTACATTATTTCCTAATCCATATGCTAGACTACCATTTTGACTACCAGAATTAAGAGTAACTACGTAGCCAACATCTGTATCTTCAACATAGGCATTTACTTGCCCTGCTCTAAATTTAATAATAATGTTATTACCAGAATTAGAGCGTAACGGTGACATTAGATTAATACCATTAAACGTTACTTTAGATGCATCTTTTACGGTTAATTGTAAGAACGCATCTTTACACCACGCATTGGCCGGAGTCGTGGCAGCAGAGATTATGTGAGTGTTATTATCAGTAAACGTATGAGAATAAGCTCGTCCAGGGAATACTGTTAAATCTGTGTTGTTCGGAAAAGTTTCTAGTAGCACATACGGAGAGACAGCGTCAGCCTTTATCAGATAACGCCCATCAACATTATTGATATCAGCATTCCTAAATAAAACATCAGGATTTGGCATAAGACCAAGGTATTCTCTGGCTCCTCCTGTAACATTAGTTACATCATAAATACGCCAATTCGTGATTTCTAATGTATAAGTCGTTGAGGCAGCCGTAGCTACATAAAAACCAAAATTGTTATTAGTGGTTATATATCCAGACAGACGCGCTGATGCTCCAGCAGCAAGATTAGCGCTTCCTGGAGCAACGGTAGTCCCAGACCAGTTATATGCGGTTATTGCTACAGATCCAGTATTCTTAATATCGCACAAGTATAAATAAGTATGTCCTGTTATAAATTTAGTAAAAAGATGCGCCGTCCATAAACCAAAACCATATGATCCGGCACTACTCCCTGTCGAAAACGTCCATGTCATTTTTCCTAAATAGCCATTGGAATCAAACGTGAGAGTTCCTCCACCAGTATATGGTCTTTCTGTTACATCTTCTGCTCTTCCAAAACTCAAACCATTGACTAATCCAGCAGGAGTGATAGCACTAAAATCATTTTGAGGAATATACGACCTAGCCGTCCCAGCAACAGTACTACCTAATACCTGTCCAGTGGTAGCAGCTGTCACATTAATCGATCCACCTGTAACATTAATGGCTCTACCAGGAACTATAGTTGACCCGCCTGTTGCTATAGCAGCATTAA
Organism: uncultured Eubacteriales bacterium; assembly: GCA_902767455.1. Taxonomy (GTDB): domain Bacteria; phylum Bacillota; class Clostridia; order Christensenellales; family Borkfalkiaceae; genus UBA4636. The sequence goes on along the minus strand of CACXHH010000236.1, from coordinate 890 downwards.
CCGCACTACGAACAGCAGCTTCAGTTGGAACTTTAGTATCAGACGCACCGGTTGCAGCTACTGTTGTTGTGAGTTCACATGTTCCTAAAATAGAAAAAATCGTATTACCTGTAACAAGAGCAGTGCTTTGATCAGCAGGTCCTGCATCACGGAGCATCAAATTATCAACAGTATGAACAATATAATCCTGATCGGCAACAAGATTGTTGTTTGTGACTCTAAGACCACTACTATAATTTAATGATACTGTGCCATCCCCAGATACAGTAACTGGAATAGCTCCAGACACTTTATCTTGTTTACCTTGTAATGCAACGGATACTGCATACTCAGAAGGAACTCCAGTAACAGAAGCATCGATAGGATCCTTTGCAACAGACTGAAAAACAGTAAAATGTGTTGATACATCTACCATCTGTGACACACCGTCGTAACGATAGATGTTATTCTTATCCGTGGAGAGATACAGCTTATTTGCATCAGGCGTAGTAGCTGATCCCCAAGCAGTTCCACTATACGTATAGATCTTGTTCTGTGTTATATTGTAGTACCTGTCGCCAGCGGTAGCACCTGTTGGTGCTGCCGTTGCTACAGTTTTTAACATAACAATAGTTTCAGCTGAATCTGGAAGAAGAGCGGAATCAATATGACCAGTTTCATCCAATGTGACAATTAACGCATCACGACCATCGTTCTTACTTCTTTGGATATTATCTAACGAAGCTCGCGGGAACACCAGATTCGAATTAATATCTCTTAACTGGAGATTTCTGTTAATGACTGCCATAGCTAAGATCCTTTCCTTAACTTAGGTTTAGTTAGATCAAAATCGCATAGGATGCGACCCTGGGAGAGCGAAAACAAAAAGAAAAGAACCCCAGTGACTAGGG
>CACXHH010000235.1 GCA_902767455.1 uncultured Eubacteriales bacterium | reverse complement strand
TTTTTGAGAAGCGCAACCGGTCACGATTATTTTTGCGTTCGGCGAAAACTTTCTCGCCCGAGCTATCGCCTGACGGGATTTCTTTTCCGCTTCGCGCGTTACCGCGCAGGTATTTATAACGTACAAATCGGCGGCGCATAGTTTTGAAGTGACTTCGTATCCGAGTTCGTAAAGACCGCGCATAAGCGAAGAACTTTCGCAACTGTTCACTTTACAACCGAGCGTAAAAACACAAGCTTTCATAAAATGTAAAAACAATAAAAAATACTGAATTAGTAATTGATTTTAAAACTTATTACGACACACGTAATCATTTTTTACAGCGCATCGATACGGCTGTCCACTCGCCGCGAGAGATTATTTCGTCCGTATTGAATCCGAGAGCGGAAAAAGCGTTTACGACTTTATCTACCCTGTCGTTCAATATGCCGCTCATAATAAGTACGGCGCCGTTTTTTACGTAGGAAGAAATCTTGTCGGCAAGTAAAACGAGTATCTCTGCCGTAATGTTGGCGACGACTACGTCGCAAACGGCGTCAAGACCCTCAACGAGATTTGAAAGGAGCGGAAAGCATTTATCACCCACTTTATTGAGCCTGACGTTATATTCGGCAGCTTCGACGGCCTTTATATCTATATCGGTCATATAGACTTTCGCGGCGCCCATTTTCGCCGAAGCAATGCCGAGTATACCGCTTCCGGTGCCGACGTCGATAACGATATCGCCGTCTTTTACGTGCTTTTCAAGAAGTTCGATACACATTGAAGTCGTTTCGTGTTCGCCCGTTCCGAACGCCGTATTCGATCCGATAAGGACTTCGGGCAACTTTCCGTCGTATTTGAGCCACTCGGGGCATACCGCCACGCGTGAAAACTCGTGAACTTTAAAGTGTTTTCTCCAAATTTCTATCCAGTCCTCACCGTCGACGACTCTGCCCACTATCTCTAAACTTCCGAAATCTATTTCCCCGCAAGAAAGCTTCTTTGCGTTTTCAAGATCGGCAACGACCTTTAAAACGTCCTTATCCGCCGTTTCAACGGGAAAATAGCCTTTGACGAAACTGACGTTCATATCGCCTTTCGTGATATCTTCGTCAACGTAGTCGAAAAAAACGCGTTTGTTTTCGGTAAGATCGATAACGTCTTTCAAAGAAGAAACGGCAACGCCTGCGTCCGTATGATTCCAGAAAACGTCGGCAACGATCTCTTCGGCTTCCGCCGTAGTTGTAACTGTAAACTCTTTGTACTTCATACGACTATTTTAACACATCCGTTTAATAATTTCAAGGTTTACGCGGCATTTTTGAGAACGTATTTCAGGGAAGCGTAAATTTTTTCGTCCGCGTTTGAAAAAATATCTTTTAAGCGCTTGATTTGAGATGAAAATTTTGATAATATAATAAAGATATTTTTTACTTTAAGAGGACGCTATGAAAAAAATCGGCTTTGATAACGATAAGTATCTTAAAATGCAATCGGAATACATCAACGAACGCATCTCTCTTTTCGGCGATAAGTTGTATCTCGAATTCGGCGGAAAACTTTTCGACGATCATCACGCGTCCCGCGTTTTGCCGGGTTTCGAGCCTGACAGCAAGCTCAAAATGCTTTTAAAACTCAAAGAAAAAGCAGAACTTATCATCGTCATCAACGCCAACGATATCGAGAAAAACAAAGTTCGCGGCGATCTCGGCATCACTTACGATCTCGACGTTTTGCGCCTTATCGACGCTTTCAGAAGCGTAGACCTTTACGTCGGAAGCGTTGTGCTCACCCGCTACGCAAAACAGCCCGCGGCTGAAAAATTCGTCGCAAGGCTCGAATCTCTCAATATCAAAGTTTACAAACACTATTCCATCAACGGCTATCCGAACGACGTCGACACCATTTTGAGCGAAGAAGGCTTCGGCAAAAACGACTATATCGAAACCACGCGTCCGCTCGTCATCGTAACGGCACCGGGTCCCGGAAGCGGTAAAATGGCAACGTGTTTATCGCAGCTTTACCATGAAAACAAGCGCGGCGTTAAAGCCGGTTACGCCAAATTCGAAACTTTTCCCATCTGGAATATTTCTTTAAGACACCCCGTAAACGTCGCTTACGAAGCCGCAACGGCAGATCTGAACGACGTCAACATGATAGACCACTTCCATCTCGAAGCTTACAACAAAACCGCCGTCAACTACAACAGAGATATCGAAAGTTTCCCGGTCCTTGACGCTACTTTTAAAAAAATCTGGGGTTATTCACCCTATAAATCGCCTACGGATATGGGCGTAAATATGGCGGGAAACTGCATTTGCGACGACGAAATCTGCCGTAAAGCCGCAGAACAGGAAATCATCCGCCGCTACCTTGACGGCATGTGCGGTTTAAAACAAGGTATCGTCCCGCAGACGGTCACGGACAAATTAGACCTGTTAATGAAGCAGATAGGGCTTTCGCTCGACGACAGAAAAGTCGTGAAAGCCGCAAAACTCAAAGCCGAAGAAACGGGCGCGCCTGCCGCGGCTATCGAACTCGAAGACGGAAGGATCATCACGGGTAAAACTTCTTCGCTTCTCGGCGCGTCCTCGGCAATGCTTTTAAACGCTTTAAAGGCTTTAGCGGATATTCCCGACGACGTCGAACTCATCTCCCCGTCGATCATAAGACCTATCTGTCACCTTAAAGTAGACCACCTTAAAAACGGCAATCCGAGATTACATACTGACGAAGTTTTAGTCGCGTTGACGATTTCTTCAACGCGTTCCAAATACGCTGAAATGGCCATGGAACAACTCGGAAACTTAAAAGG
>CACXHH010000234.1 GCA_902767455.1 uncultured Eubacteriales bacterium | reverse complement strand
CACCGACGACGAAGTAGACCTTTTATTAAAAGCCGTGCCCGTAGTCGTGGATAAACTGAGAAACATGTCGCCCGTATGGCGCGACAAGGCAAACGGCGTAAAGCCGTTCCTTCTCAAATAAGCGATTAAAATCGCAGATAATCGACCTATACGTAGACTTATTTAAATTCAAGGAGATAATTATGTCATTATACAGCGAAAAGGTAATGGATCATTTTTTAAACCCGCGCAACGTCGGAATAATAGAAAACGCCGACGGGATCGGCGAAGTCGGTAACGCAAAGTGCGGCGATATTATGAAGATATATCTCAAAATAGACGACGATATCATATCCGACGTAAAGTTCGAAACATACGGTTGCGGCTCGGCGATCGCTTCGAGTTCTATGGCGACCGAACTTATAAAAGGAAAACCGATTTCCGAAGCGCTCGAAATAACCAACAAGGCGGTAGCCGAAGCGCTCGACGGGCTTCCCGCGTATAAAATGCACTGCTCCGTGCTCGCCGAAGAAGCGATCAAACGCGCGATACTCGATTATTACAAGAAAAACGGCGTGCCTTACGACGAAGAAACGTTCGCAAACGTCGAAAACGGAGACGAAGTGTAAAACTATTCCATAAAAACTTTTTATCCTTCAATATAAAAACACGCGTCGGCGCAAAAGAAACTTCATTGCGTCGGCGCGCGTTTTTTTACTTGACGAAAGGCGTAAGCCCGAACAGAACGAATTTTCCGAGGTCTTCGGAAACGCTCTCTATGGGCGTTGACCTGTACGAATTGAACCACTCGCGATAAACGAGCATGCTCCCCGCCGCGTAAAACGACGATATCAAATCGATCTTTTCGGGCGGAAGATGCGAAAGCGTAGTTTTTGAAAGCACTCTCGACACGACTTTTTTGACGTCGTAAACGACTTTTAAATATACGTTCGTGTTGGAATCTTCTTTGAAAAAGTAATCGAACAGATCTCTGTTTTCGTTTACTGTGGCAGTTATCGCCTCGAATATCTGCCACGTTTGTCTGACAATGTCTTTATCGTCAAAACCCGCGATGATCTTTTCCATAGACTTTAAAGATTCGTTTTCGATCTCTTCGCGTATTTCGTAGATGCCGCGGTAATAATTATACACCGTCTTTCTGTCGACGTCGGCTTCGCAAGCCACGTCTTTGACCGTTATTTTGCCGTAATCTTTGGTAAGAAGAAGCTTTATAAACGCTTTTTTTATCGCCTTTTTCGTCTTTGCAACGCGTCTGTCGGGCTTTTTGTTTTCCACAGCCATACAATTTTTCCTTTTGTGTGGATTATTTTTCAATATTATACCTGTTTTCTTATTTTTTGTCAATCTTTTATATATGAAATATTTTTTCATTGTTGCAAAGCGAAAAACGCCGACGTTCGTATACACGAACTTATCGGCGTTTCGATCGTTATTTATAAACGCTTGTCGGCGTTCCACGGAAACAAGCGATAATCGACTTATAGGCGGGCTTTTACAGTTCTATCTCCGTTGCGGGATATATTACGAGTTTGTTCTTTGCGTTAAAACGCGCGGCTCTTTTCTCGTCGAATATCTTTCCCGTATCGGTCGGGGTGACGTGATACGGAACGCTGTGACTTGCGGCGACGGTATCGGCGCATTTTGCGGCTTCGTCAAGGTCCATATTGTAAACCCCGTCGCAACAGAAAAACGCGTAGTCGAGCTTTCTTTCACGCAAAGCTTCCATCTGCGCGGTAGTCGAAGTGTCGCCGGAAAGATAAACGGTCTTGCCGTCGGTAAAGGTCAGGATATAGCCTACGCAGTCCTTTAAAGAGTGGTTGCGGTTGTTGCCCGCTTCCACGGCTTCGACTTTTACGAAGGAAAACTCAAACGAGTTATGCTTTCCGCCCGCCAACGCTTCTTTAAAAGTAACTATCCGACAATCGGGGTTTTTAAAGCGTATTTTTTCGACCGCGGTATGGTCGAAGTGCGAGTGAGTTATAAGGATAAGATCGGCGGGAAGGTCGTAGCCTTCGCCCGCAAACGGATCGACGTAGATAACCTTTCCCTGCGGCGTGGTGAAGCGAACGCTCGCATGCCCCTGATATAATAACTTAACGCCCATAATACTTCTCCGAAACTTTATTACGCTTTAATTTTACAGTTTTTCGTTTATTTTGTCAACGACCGATCGAAAAAATTCGTTTTCCTTTAACGGAAATATAATTTTATTTAAACGATCGACATAAAAAGGACGAAAACGTTATAATTAAAAAAACGACGGGGTTTTGTTTTTACGCCGAAACGACGGCGGCGGCTCGAGTCCGTGCCGTAAGGCAAAATCGCGCGACCGCAATTTTTTCATTTCTTATATACGCTTTCTCCGTACGCGTCCATGGCGACGACGACGGGGAAGTCTTTAATTTCGAGCCTGTGCACGGCTTCGCTCAATAGGTCGGCAAAGGCGATACACTCGCTCTTTAAGATGTTTTTTCCGTAAAGCGCGCCCGCGCCGCCCACGGCGGCAAAATACACGGCTTTGTTTCTGACCAAAGAAGCCGAAACTTCGTCGCTCATCTCGCCCTTTCCTATCGTACTGTTCAGCCCGAGGTCGAAAAGCCGCGGCGCGAAAGACTCCATACGTGCCGAAGTGGTAGGTCCGCAGCTTCCGCTCGCCATACCCGGTTTCGCAGGACAAGGTCCCGCGTAATATATAGTTGCGTTTTTAAGCTCGAACGGGAGCTTTTCGCCGCGGTCGAGATACTCGAAAATGCGTTTATGCGCGCAGTCGCGAGCGGTAAGGACGACGCCCGACAAGCTGACCGCGTCGCCCGCGTGAAGCGATAAAACATCTTCTTTCGTCAGCGGAAGAGTAAGTTTTTTCATTATAAAATCTCCTTCTGCATACGTATACAGTGGCACTGGATATTAACCGCCACGGGAAGCCCCGCGATGTGCGTAGGAGCTATCTCGCACGAAACACCGAGCGCCGTAACGTCGCCTTTAAAGCCCTGTGCGCCTATTTTGAGCTCGTTTATTCTCTTCAAGCACTCTCTTTCGATCTCGGCAACGTCGCTTCTCGGGTTGCTCGTTCCTACTTCGCGCGTGAGCGCTTTTTTAGCTAAAAACGCGCACGTATCGAAGCTTCCGCCTATCCCTACTCCGACGTATACGGGCGGGCACGGGCGCGAGCCTGCGAGCTTTACCGTTTCGACTACGCTGTCGATTATCCCCTTTACTCCCTTTGCGGGGGTAAGCATATAAAGCCTGCTCATGTTTTCGCTTCCGAATCCCTTTGGAAGAAGCGTTATCGTCACCTTGTCGCCTTCGACTATCTCGGTATGTAAGACGGCGGGGGTGTTGTCGCCCGTGTTTACTCGAGTCAGCGGGTCGCACACCGATTTTCTGAAATACCCGTCGGCGTACGCGCGGCGGATGCCTTCGTCGACGGATTTTTTAAGCGGCGCACCCGTAAGACAAATGTCCTGACCTATCTCCATTAACACCACGGCAAGCCCCGTATCCTGGCATACCGGCATACCGTTTTCGGCGGCGACGCGCCTGTTTTCGAGTATGGTTTCAAGCGCGAATTTGCACGGCGGGCAAGTTTCGTTCGTCTTAGCGTTCTCAATGGCGGCGACACAGCTTTCGGTAAGGCTTACGCCCGCTTTAAGCGCCATTTTATAGAGAGTTTCTTCAATGGTTTTCGTATCGATCGTTCTCATAATATTTGCTTCAATATGATTTCGCTTATTTTTATAAATTATACAATATTGCGGCGACTTTGTCAACAAACGACGCTGAACGCGGTCGAAAGCTTTTTTTATTATTGACAAAATAAGCGGCAAAGCGTATAATTATTAAAAAAGAAAAGGCGGAAAACGATGGATAATCTCACCGAAAAACTCGTTGAATATATCAAGGACTCTGATAATATCGTATTCTTCGGCGGCGCGGGCGTCTCGACGGAGAGCGGCGTACCCGATTTCAGAAGCAAGGACGGGCTTTACAACAAGCGCGACGTAAGATTTGAAAAGTATTCGCCCGAATACCTTTTGAGCCACACGTGCTTAGTACGCGAGCCGAAAGTCTTTTTCGAGTTTTACCGCCAGAAAATGGACGCAAGAAAAGTTGCCCCTAACGCCGCGCACCTGTTTTTAGCCGAGCTCGAACGCCGCGGAAAACTTAAAGCCGTCGTCACGCAAAATATCGACGGGCTCCACCAAAAAGCGGGGAGCAAAAACGTTTACGAGATACACGGTTCGACCTTGAATAACTATTGCGTCGACTGTGGCAAAGACTATCCTTCTGATTTTATATTTGAGTCGAAAGACGAAGTTCCCAAGTGTCCGCGTTGCGGCGGAACGGTCAGGTGCGACGTCACTTTATACGAAGAACTTTTACCCGAAAAAGCCGTCAATAACGCGATTAACGCCATCAAAAATGCCGATATGCTCATCATCGGCGGCACGTCTTTGACCGTTTATCCCGCCGCTTCTTACGTTCACTACTTCAAAGGCAAACATCTCGTTCTTATAAACAAAGACAGGCTCGACTATCCCCTTCGCGGCGAAAACGATCTTCAGATAAACGAGCCTATCGGAAAGCTGTTTTCAGAGTGCGCTTTATCTCTTGGCTACGATTTAAAATAGCAGGATAATCAACTTATACGAAGGCTTTTCGATTTCAAGCGCTAAATTAAGGGCGTTCGGGTTTTTACCCGAACGCCCGTTTTTCAGCGTTTTATCTCGGCGTTTAATTTCTTTATTGCGTTACAGCCTTTTACGAAGCGGGAAAGCCCGTCTTCAAGCGTCGATCTCGGACACGCCACGTTTATCCGAACGAACTTGTTTCCGTCGCCGTGATAAGTGCTGCCCGCGGTGACGATAAGCCCCGTTTTCTCACGCAAATAGTCGCAAAGGTCTTTTGAGCTGTCGGTTATTTTCGACACGTCCGCCCACACGAGATAGGTCGCGTTTTGCGGCAAGACGTAGACTTCGGAAAGTTCGTCCGCAAGATACGAACGAAGATATTTCTTGTTTTCGGAAATATACTCTCTGAGCTCGTCGAGCCACTCGCCGCCCTTTTCAAGCGCCGCGATAGCCGCTTCGATTGCAAACGCGCTCGGCTCGGCAACTTCGTCGCTGTTGAGCCCGCGGAAAACTACGTTACGAATAACTTCGTTCGGAACGCAAACAGCCGAGCTTTGAAGCGAAGCAAGATTAAAAGCCTTCGTCACCGAAAGGCAGGTAACGCTTATTTCGCGACAGACGTCGTCGACGGAAGCGAAAGGAACGTAGTCGACGTTCGGCTCGGTTATATCGCAATGTATCTCGTCTGAAATGACTTTAACGCCGTATTTATAGCATAGCGCGCCTATGCGCGAAAGAGTTTTTGCGTCCCATATAGTTCCAACCGGGTTATGCGGATTGCAAAGTATCATCAGCGTTGTGTAGGGGTGCGCGAGCTTTTTTTCAAGATCTTCAAAATCCATCGAATAGCTCTTGCCGTCAAACACGAGCGGGTTTTCGAGAATATGCCTGCCGCTGTTTTCCGCGCAGTTGTAAAATATATTGTATACGGGAGTCTGAACGACTACGTTGTCGCCGTGGTTGGTAAGCCTTTTCACGCAAGAAGTTATCGCGGGGATAACGCCCGTGCAAAAGGACAGCCACTCCTTTTTCATCTCGAAGCCGTGGCGCGTTTTCCAACACCCGATATACGCGTTATACCACTCGTCGGGAACGATTGTATAGCCGAACACACCGCTCTTTACGCGGTCGCTTAAAGCCTGCGTTATTTCGGGAGCAGTCTGAAAGTCCATATCGGCAACCCACATCGGAAGCTCGTTCTCTTTTACGTTCCACTTATAAGAAAAGGTATTGCGCCTATTTAAAACGCTTTCAAAATCATACTTCATAAAACACCGTTTAATCGACTTATAGGTCGACTTATCGCTTATTCTCCTTGCCGACGGCAATCGTCGTGGCGGTTATGTCTACGCGTTCGGGCTCCATTATAAGCTCGCCTACGCCGCCCGCCGTGATTTTTCCCGACGACGGGTTTTTGATACTGTCGCAGTAGTCTATCGTCGCGTCGACGGACGAATACTCGAACGCAAGCGTGGTGTTTACGAGTTTACAGTCCACGAGCTTGACGTTCTTCATATAACAAAAGCCTTGCAAGCTCTCGATTTCGCAGTTTATGAACGTGACGTTCTCCGAGTTCCAGCCTATATACTCGCCTATTATCTTCGTATTTCTGACGGTAACGTTCTTGCAGTTCCAGAAGCTGTCTTTTGAGTTTAAGACAGAGTTTTCCACCCAGATATCGCTTCCGCCGTCGAAACAGTAGTTGCCGTCGAGTTTAAGCCCGTTTACCGAAACGTTTTTGCTGTTCAT
>CACXHH010000233.1 GCA_902767455.1 uncultured Eubacteriales bacterium | reverse complement strand
TTCAAGTTTCAATAAAACGGTGATGAGCGCAAGCGGAACGGATATCACGAGCCCCATGCCGAAAACTTTGATACGCGAGCCTATACCGTCGATAAGGTAGATAGCGAAGATGCTTATCGCCACCGATAAGACCATCGACGAAGCCGCTTCGAACACGGTGAAAGGCTGGTTGGTTATTACGTCAGCCATGAACACGATTATCGAATAAACGAAGCTCATAAACACGGCGGTACGCTTATTGACGAGCAAAAGCGTCAACAGTGCGCAAAGCGCTATGGGGCGGGCGTAAATGTCTACGTAGTTACCTAAAACTATGGTAAGCGCGAAAGACAGATACATTATCAGAAACAGTACCGTAATGTTTTTCGCCTTTAACAGATAATCTCTGAATTCGTAGTAAAAATACACGAATACCGCGACGTTTAAGACGAGCACGAACATCATAAGATAGGCGTATCTCCTTATATTGCCGCCGTCCGAGAAATAGTCGACGAAAGCCTGCCCGTCGCCCGCGTTGATAAAGGTGATACCTATTATCAGCGCGCCCGTTATAAGCGTGTAAATTATGAAATTGAGTACGGCGACGACGTAATTTTTCTTCGTCCACGGCTGTACTTTTTTGGATTGCAGAAACATGTTTTCCTCCGTTTATGCCGACGGCTTCTTTCAGCCGCTCGATAATTTAACGCTTGTCCTTCCGTTCGTCTTTGGAGTAAGCTTTTATTATCTCCATTACGAGCGGATGACGGACTACGTCTTTATAAGTGAAGTTTACTACCGAAATGCCTTTTATTCCGCGAAGTATATTAGTTGCGTGCACCAGCCCGCTCGTCTTGCCTGCGGGAAGGTCTATCTGAGTAACGTCGCCCGTTACGATCATTTTACTGCCTTCACCCATACGCGTCAAGACCATTTTCATCTGTTCCTTGGTGGCGTTTTGCGCTTCGTCGAGAATAATAAACGCGTTGTTGAGCGTTCTGCCGCGCATATACGCGAGCGGAGCTATCTCTATCGCGCCCTTTTCCATCAGGCGTTGATAACTTTCGAGCCCGAACATTTCCTGAAGCGCGTCGTACAGCGGACGAAGATACGGATCGATTTTCGATTGAAGATCGCCCGGTAAATATCCGAGTCGCTCTCCCGCTTCGACCGCGGGGCGCGTCAGAATTATCTTTTCGACCTGTTTGTTTTTATACGCGCTTACCGCCGCGGCTACCGCAAGATAGGTCTTGCCCGTACCCGCCGGACCTACGCCGAAAACTATCGAATTCGAAGCTATTTCTTCGACGTATTTCTTTTGACCGAGCGTTTTGCACTTGACGGGCTTGCCCTTTGCCGTTATCGTGACTACGCCTTCCGAAAGCTTTTCGACGTCGGCTACGGCGCCGTCTTTGGCAAGCGAAACGTAGTACGGTATACGCGTTTTATCGAACCCTTCGCCGCTCGTTATCATTTCGAGCAGTTTTTCGAGAACTTCGTAAGCGATAAGCGCCGAGTTATCGTCGTCGCCGCCGATAAGGATATCTTCCCTGTCGACGAATATTTCCGCGCCCGTTTGCTCTGCTATCGTGTTGACGTTTTCGTCGAAGTTCCCTAAAAGCGCCGACATGGCTTCAGAACTTTCGACGTGTAATTTATGTTTGACGGGTTTCATCTAATCTCCGTAAACGACGTTGGTCTTCAACGTCACCTTTATTCTGAATTTATCGCCGCTTGCCGTAGTTTCGGTAAACGCCTGCGCGCTTTCTCCGAAAACATTGAGCCGCGTTCTCGCAACCATAGCGGCAAGCGTTGAAGAAGAATTATCGTCAGATAGGAATTCTTCCGTTATCGTCTTTTCTATAACGACGGTAGCAAGGCAATATCCGTTCACGGTCGATCCGTCGGGAAGCGTAATCGTTCCGTCGCAAAGCGTATCGCCGCTTTTTACGGCGTCGCCCACGGAAACGAGCGACCTGCCGCGGTATACGGAAACGCTCTTTACCACGCCGTCGCACTCGCTGACTATCTTTTGGCTCAAAACCGCCTTTTTGCCAGCGTTTTCATCGCAACGGACGGTGATTTTGAGCGAATACCCGACCTTTTCGCACGAAGAATAACTCACTCCGTCAAAAGAGAGCAAGGCTTTTTCGATCGCCGCTTTATCCACCGAAGAAAAAGGCGTAAACGACTTTATCCCGTTATCGTTCAGAACGCGCCGAACACGCTTTACGTACTGCGGCGGGACCCCGGTAAGATCGGTCGACAAGACGAAAGAGTTCAAAAAGAACGTGGCTATAAGAAAGCACGCCGCGGCAACTATCGCCGCCGCGTGACGGGTAAAAGACGAAACAAGCCTTTTCGCGCCGTAAACTCTGACTATCTTATTATACCACATATTTTTACAAATTTCAAAGACTTTTGATACGTCTTTGTATTTTACGCGTATAAATAATCTCTTATCGTCTATTATATTGACCTTTAAAAGGTCTATTTTGTTCTTTTTGAGCTTCTCGAAGAGCAATTTGCGGTTTCGCCCCACCACGAGAACGTCGCACGATGACATCATTTCACTCTCTCTACGCAATATATTTTTCCGCCGATAGTCACGTCGTTGACGCAAAAAGAGTTTATCTTCATATTTTCTCCCGTTACGCAAAGCGCGCCGTTTTTGAGCCGAAGCACTATTTTCGTAAGGCTTACGTCGACTATCGAACACACGTTTTCAAACCTTCCGCCGTAAGGAAAGCTGACGTAATAGTTTTCGCCGACGGCGTCGGCAAACACTCCGCTTATCAGTTCGTCTTTTAAAAAAGGCATACGTATACCCCTTAAAGAAAT
>CACXHH010000232.1 GCA_902767455.1 uncultured Eubacteriales bacterium | reverse complement strand
TAATTATATGATTTTATTAACACTTTTTCGCTGTCGCGAAAAAGTCGTTAGCGCTTAGGGGTCGGAGCCGTTTAACGCGGAAAGTAAATTCCCGCTCGAGACGTTTTGGATATCCGCTTTGCGGATATTACGGGCTACGCCCGAGCCAAAAGTCATTATTATATGATTTTGCTCGCTCACGCTCGCTACGCCTTTCGGCGTAATCGTAATATTTATTATAAAATAATTCGTCTCTCGGCGTAATTATATGATTTTATTAACACTTTTTCGCTGTCGCGAAAAAGTCGTTAGTTCCGTCGGTCGTGGAACGCTTGACGGCGAAAATAAATTCCGCCCGAAACGTTTTGGATATCCGCGGTGCGGATATGTCGGGCTACGCCCGAGCCAAAAGTCATTATTCCTATTTTTCCAAAAACGGACTTGCTTATCAAAAGCAAGTCCGTTTTTATTACTGTTTTTCAGTTTCGTCGAGTCCTTCGTACATATAATCGTACCAAGGGAAGTTCTTATAAATATTCACGTGCAGACGGTGCATTTCTTCTACGAGCGCCGTTATCATCAGCGAAGAATGGTTTTCGAGAGGGAAGATATCGGTGTATTCGCCGTCGATATATAAATTAAAGTAGGACGAATCCACTTCGGTAATGAGCGTGTAAAGTTTATCGTAGCCGAGATCGAAGTTGAGTGCGTCGTCCTTATCGTCGCGGTAGTGCATGCCCGTATGGTCAATCGTAAGCCTGCCTTCCCCGACTATGTCGGACGTTTTAAGGCCTTTAAGATAACGGTCGTTTGGCAGCCTGCCGATGCGCACTCTTTCGCTATAAGAATATTCGGGATCCTTACGTATCTCTTTGATTATTTCCATACGTTGCCAGTTTACCCAGTCGGTATGCGTTTCAAAGGGAAGCGTTTTGCCGCCTTCCGCGTGAAGGTCGTAATAGTCGTCGATAGTCACGGTGAATCCGCAATGCTTGCAGGTGAGTTTGTCGCCGCTCCCGACGGTGGAAAAATAAGTCTTGCACTCGGGGCAGCGGTAGAGAAGGTCTTCAAGGCGCTTGGCGGCGTTGCCGTGCATCTTCCACTTGATATGCTTTTCTTTCTGCCAGGCGTACTCGTCGTGACGGAAAGCTTCGTTTATCTTGGCGTCGATCTCTTCGACGGAAAGGTTTTTAAGGTCTGCCGCCGAAAAGAGAAGTTTGGTCGTGGCGTAAGTCGCGCCCGTTCTCACGTCAAGGCAGACTTTCGTGTTCTGAAGATACTGCCCGCGCAGTTCGCAAAAGAATACGGGTACGCCTATTTTTTTGAGCATTCCGCCCGTCCCCGGGACGATAGGTTTATTCTGCCCGTCGTTGGTGGCAAGCCCTTCGGGAGCAAACGTAACGCTTCCGCCCTGCTTGATGATGGACATTATCGCCTTTGTCCCCGTTATATCTCGCGAGTAGTTCTTTTTGGGAAGAACGTTATTGAGCTTGAATAAAAAATGAAGATGCGAACGGAAAAATTCGCTGTACCCCGCGAGCATGTTCAGCCTTTTCGGATAGCACGCGCGCATGACGTACATGTGGTCGATACGCGACAAGTGATTGAAGATAACGAAGCACGGGCCCTTGAACTTTCTCACGTCGTAAACGCGGTCGTAGTGCGCGTTGTATTTGAGCGCGGGGAAGCCCATCAAAAATTTATACACGAAATAAAACACTTTGTTGGTGACGCGGTATTTCCTGTGTTCGAGTTCGCCCCTGATATCGATTTTCGCCATAGTAATTCCTCTTAAGCAACGCCGCGCGGATATTTTGCAAGAATCTTCTGCCAACATGCGACGATTACCCGTTAATTGTATCAAATTTACTTAAATTAGTCAACACTTTTAGCGTAATTGTCTATTATCGTGCATAACGACCGCTAAAAGCGGAAAAAAGGGAAGAAAAAAAGCGGACGCAAGATAACCTTGCGTCCGCAAAATCTTAAAACGAAAAATCAATCGTTGTCGAGCGCTTCGAGCCCTTTCTTGAACTCCGTTTTCTTGTTGGCGGCGTTCTTGACGAAGGTAAACACGACTAACGCCGCGGCAATACATATCCCGGCGTAGATGGGGAGCAGGAACCAGTCGAAATCGGGAACGAGAAGTAGCGTTCCGAGAAGGACGGGGGTTATCGTCTGCGCCGCCATGGAAGAAGCGTAGTAGTAGCCGGTGAAGGCGCCTATCTTCTTGCTCGAACAAAGTTCTACGACCATCGGGTACGAATTGACGTGAACGAGCGACATGCCGAAGCCTTTTACGAACCACAGCACGAGCAGCCACATGGGGAGCTTTCCGCCCGTAAAACCGACGGTGAACGTGAGAAGTATCCAAACCGCATAGCTTAAAAGCGTGAGAGCAAGCCCTGCGATAACGGTGTATTTACGGCTTATCTTTTCGGCGATCGTTCCGCCGAAAACAAAACCTACGACCGAGCCTACGCCGCCGATTATGGTGAGAAGCGACGTTGACGCGCTGCTTCCGTTAAGACCGTAGATGATATAGTTGTTAAGGAAGGTGGAAACCCCGTTATCCGCCATGAACCAGAAAAATTCCGCGCCGAGAATAAGGAAGAGCATTATCTTGTTGGCTTTGGTCATGGGCGCTTCGTCGTCGACGGAGATCTTGTCGGCGGCTTCGCTGACCTCTTCGGCGCGAGCCATATCGTCCTTGACTTCTTCGGCGACCTTGTTTTCGTTGATGCTGAAGAAAAGCACTATCGCCGAAACGACCATGAGAACGGAAGCTATTATGAACGGAAGTTCGACCGCCCACACGTTGCCGTAAGCCCATTTCGTTTCGGAGCCCGCCTGCGTGCCGAGATACTGCGAGAGAACGAAGACCATTCCGACGACGGTCGCGAACGCGCCGCCGATATAGCCCATAATGTTGATTATGCCGTTTGCTTTGCTTCTTAAAGGCTTGGGCGTCATGTCTGGCATGAGCGCTACGGCGGGGTTTCGGTACATCATGGCAAACAGAACGACTATCGCCATCATGATTATCGTGCCCGCTACGTTGTTGTAGTGGAAGAAAAGCGGTATGAACGGGAACGCAACCGCGCAGACGAAAGTTCCTACGAGTATGTAGGGCATGCGCTTGCCTATTTTGGTGTGCGTTCTGTCGGAAAGCTTTCCGAAGATGGGCAGAAGTATGAGCGCGGCAAGGTTATCTATCGCCATCATTATACCGACAAGATATTGAACTTGCTTTTCGTCGGTTATGGAAAAGGCTTTTTTGAATAATTCCGTCAAAAACGGCGGACACCATAAGTCGTATACCTGCCATAAAAGCAGTATTCCGAAGAACGCGAAACCTATGATAAAGGTACGCTTGTAATTGAGCCTGAAACCGCCCTTCGCGGCTTCGACGTTTTGCGAAGACATTTGCCATTTCTCCTTTGAGTTTTGATAAGTTGTACTCCTATATTATACAACCCAAAACGGCGCCTGTCAATACCGTTTTAAAAACTGCGACGCTTTTTCGCCAAAAAACGGGCGGATAGGCGGGAGCTACAGCAAAAACGTAAGTTTTGATCGTTGCCGTTACCAAAATATTAAACGCAAAACATTGACAAACGCCGCCCGCGAGTGATAAAATTTATTCGTCGGCGAAAAGGACGAAGCTTTGATTGCTTTTTCGCCGCGAAAAACTTTATATTACGCACCCGTAGTCTAACGGATAGAACGATCGCCTCCGACGCGATTGATCCGAGTTCGATTCTCGGCGGGTGTACCAGAACACGGGGCGCCAAAAGGCGCCCCGTGTTCTGGTACACCCCCGCCAGCGAACCGAACTAAAGCGAGCTGTTAATATAACCGAATAGTTTTTACGAGCGCGGTCGCTCGTTCGTCTTTTTCACTCGTCACGACCGAGCGAGCGGTAGTTCGGGGCCGAGCGCCCTTTAGGCGCGAATAGAGTTAAAGCCGTGAGCTTTATTAACTCACGGCTTTAACTTATATTTCAACAGTTCGATCAAACGATTTACCCGTCAGATAAGGTCTTTAATGAAGTAAGCGCGGGTGTTGGCGTGGCGGCCGCGCTTATCGGTGATGGTCACGCGGAAGTAAACGTCGTCTTCGGTGACGGGGAGTTTTGCTTCGGTGATAAGTTCGCCCATCTCGCCGCAAACGACGTGCGTTCTGCGGTTGGCGCACGAAATATACGCCGTTACGCACGGCGAGAACGAAGCGTAGACGAATCCGTCTTTTAAGTACAGGTCGAAGAACTGCGGACCTTGAGAAGCGTAAAAATCGCCGCGCTTTAGCGCCGAAGTTATATCGCCGTATTCAAGAGCTTCCGCCTTTATCATTACGAATCCGCCGAAGGAGTCGTTCATTAAATGCTTTATCGAGTGAACGTTATGGTTGTCGTCGGTAGCGACGCAGAAGAGTTTTTCTCCGCCGCGGAGCATATCGTCGTAAATTTTAGCGTTATACTCGCCGAAGCCGCCTACCCCGCTCGCGTTATTGTAAATCTCCATGGCGTCAAAGCCGTGGTAATTCATATAATCGTTGTAATTTTCAAGCGACCAGCAGGGGTGGCAATAGGTTATGAAAAAGCCCTTTTCGTGCGCCGTTTTAACGACTTCGTTTACGCATTCGGGCGTATACTTACGCTCGAAATCGGGAAGAGATTTATCGAACTTTATCTCGCCGCGATACTTGGCGCCGTTGCCGATAAAATACTTTTCACGGTGATAGCATATCTGCGTAAGATTATTTTCGTCGAGCGCGACGAGCGTCATGTGCGCCGTTTTCAAGAACCTGAAGTCGAGCGCCTTTTCTTCGGTTATCTCGAGTTCGTAGCCGTGGAGCGGCAAAAACTCTTCGTCGCGAAGGTCGTCGTGCGGGACGAGAACGTCGTGATCGGTGAACGCTACCACCGAATACCCTTCGTCCTTATAGATCTTTTTGAGCTCTTCGGGCGAGAGTTTTCCGTCGGATACGGTCGAGTGGCAGTGAAGGTTGGCCTTGTAAAAGTTACCGGCCTGTGGCAAAAGGTAAGTTTTTGAATTTTTAGTAATCATATATCATCTCGCAGGTGCAAAGCACCTAAAATTTTTATTATCTTAATCAAAATCGGCGTTTCTTCCGTCGCCGCCGTCAAGCGGCGAAAACGCCTTAAAGGTAATACTTTACGGTGTCTTCTATCCAGTACCCGAACTTTGCGGTCGGGCAGAATTTTTCGTACTCTTTGAATTTTTCTATCGCGGAAACCGCGTCGGAAACGTCGTGCCAGATATCGGCGTAAATATAATCGAAATCGCCTGCGTGAAGAGATCTTGCGAACTCAAACGCGTCGGCGGTGACGAGCCGTATTTTTTTAGCGACCGACTTCGGGAAACACGGCAGAATAACTTCTTTGAAAAGCTTCACGGCGTTTTCGTCGATATCGACGACGGTGACAGAAGAAACTTCGCTCTTTTTGGCGACCTTAAAAGCGTAATACCCGAGCCCTAAGCCGTAGGTCGCAACCTTGCCGAAGGCGGCGTCGATATACTTCTTTTGCGAATTGATCTCGTTGGGAAGAAGAGTCATCCACTCCCTGCCGTCGGAAAGCGCGGCGGGGTAGCGATAGTCTTCGCCGAAAAACCCTATCTGCGGGATAACTCTTCCGTCGGGAAGATACTCAAAGTCGTCGCGGACGAAAGCGCGGTACGCGGGGCACGTCATCTTTTTGAGCGTGAACGCGCCGAGCGAGCGCTCGTCAAAGTTTACGAGCCTGAAATAGTCGTCCGAATAATAGTCGGCAACGTCAAGCTTTTTTATCGAAGGGATAAAGTAGTCGTGAAAGAACTTTTTGTCTTCGCCGTCGGTATCCACGCCGAGATTTTCAGCCAAAAGCAGCGCGAAGGCGTAAGTTTCGTCGACGCCCGCCGCGGTCACGGCGCGAACGTCGGAAGCGGTAACGCAATCTTCACGGAAGTTGAGATACACGCTCAACAATTTTAAGAAGCGCTCGTTCGTAAGTGAAACGCTCATAATATCACCGTAAGTTTATTGTCGACCTGATCGCACGACGTGAGAAAATATTCGACGCCGTTCATTTCGAGCTTTAAGTCGGCTTTGCAATCCTTCCCGTGCAGGTGACCGTAGACGACCTTGTCGACCTTGTTTTCTTCAAACATCTGCGTATATAAAGACGGCTCTCTTCTGACGTTGAAAGGCGGGTAGTGGATCATTACGATAAGCTTATCGTCCTCTTTACGGAGCTTGTTCGCCGCATTCATTACAAGGCGCAGGCGCTCGTTTTCGCGCAGGTACAGTTTTTTGTCTTCTTCGGTGAAATCGGAAGAGCCTTCGACCGTCCAGCCGCGGCTACCGCAAATAACGACGTTGCCTATCTTCACGGCGTCGTTTTGCAAGACGAAGCAGTTTTCGGGCATTGCCGCGCGTATTTTGGAAAGACTTTTCCACCAGTAATCGTGGTTGCCGCGGATAAAGACCTTTTTGCCTTTAAGCGCGAAAAACGGTTGAAGGTCGACGAGCGCGTCATTTAAGTCCATCGCCCAGCTTATGTCGCCGGAGATCAGGACGACGTCCTCGTCGGCGACTTTCAAGTTCCAGTCTGCAATTATCTTTTCGACGTAGTTATCCCAGTTCCTGCCGAAAACGTTCATCGGCTTGTTGGTGGTGGTGGAAAGATGAAGGTCGCTGATCGCGTAAAAGGTCATAACCGTTCCTCCGCAACTTTTGCAAAAGCTTCGAGCCCTTCGGTGATATCGCGATAAGTGGCGTTAAAATCGTGCGTGTACCACGGATCGGCTATATCGCGCGGGTGATCGGTAAAATCGAGAAGCGAATACACTTTATATTCGTTTGCCGCGCCGCATATCCTTTTTATATCGCGCACGTTTGAACGCTCCATGCCGATAATATAGTCGGCGCCGTCGCACTCGGCAAGCGTAAGCCTGTGCGCCGAAAAATCAGAACAGTCTATCCCGAGCGACGACAAGATCTTTTTCGTGCCGTAATGCACGGGCGCGCCTTCTTCTTCGTAACTCGTTGCGGCGGAAGAAACGTTACAGCGTTTTCCGCACGGAGTATTTTTGAAGAGAAATTCCGCCATAGGCGAACGGCAAATGTTTCCGTAACAGACGAAAATGACGCCGAGTTTTTTTCGCATTGCCGCTCCCTCCCCGATTTTTCTTTTTAAGTATACCACATTCGACCGATTATAACAAACTTTTCGTAACGTCATTTTTTCTTTCGTAACGTTTTTTTTACGCGTTCACCCTTCGCGACCGATCTATTTACAGCCTAAAACGCTTTTAATACGGCTCTTTCATCAACGCAACGCTTTTTAAGCAATATAGTCCTATCACAAAAAAATTTACGAAACAATAGTTTTATATAATGATATTTTAATATTTCCGTTCTAAAATTAAAGTATGAACTTTGCCAAAACACTTAAAAAATTGATGAAAGACACCAATACTACGCAAATGCGATTAGCGCAAGCCATCGGGTTTTCGCAAAGAGCCGTTTCAAAATGGGTGAACGGACAATCTGAACCGACGGAAGGCGCAATCGTTGCGTGCGCGAAATATTTCGGCGTTTCCGCAGACGAGATGCTCGGGTTTACCGAATACGAGCCGAAAAAGACAGACGCTTCCAAAAAGAAAGGCGCCGCGCGTGACGAAAAACTCGCCAAACTCATAGCCGTTTATAATACTATGAGCGATTACGACAAGGCGCGCCTTGCCGCTTACGCAGACTATATAAATACGGAAAAATATTAAAGAATTAACGTTTTTTGCTTACGCAAAAAAGTCGTTAGTCCTGTCGGTCGTGAGCCGCTCACGCGGAAAATGAATTCCCGCTACGGCTTTCGGCGTTATCATATTGAAAAGTATTTTAAAAGGC
>CACXHH010000231.1 GCA_902767455.1 uncultured Eubacteriales bacterium | reverse complement strand
ATAAATCGCGTTGCGTGCCGATGAGCCGAGCGGTCTTATCGGAAACGAAACTCTCGTAAGCGCGCTGCGGAAGGGCGTATTCCGCGCCCGAAATATCTATCCCCGCCATAGCGCAGGCAATTTCGGGAAAGGTCGTTTTGCCTTTTGATATTATTGTTTTCGTGAAAGGCACGCCTTTTCTCGTTATCTCGACGTAACCGCCCGCCGCCCAGGCTTTCGCGTAAAACTTTCCGCCGACTTCGGCGCCGCCGGAAAGCGACGACTTTTCACAGCTTCTCGCGTAAGTCATCACCCCGTCCACACCGACGGAAAAGGAAACTACGTCGGGAACGCACCCGCGAGCGAGTTTTTCGCTTGCGTCGTAAGACGTTTCGCTTATCACCGTAATAAGACAGTTACGGCTTTTTTCAAAGTCGGCGGCGACGTTTTTTATAAAGCTCGAACGGGAACCTACGCCGCCTTCGAATCCATCTATCTGCCATAACGTCAAAACGGTCGGGGCAGTAGTCTTGCCGTATTGGTAAGTTTTTACAGGCAGGAATACAGCTATTGCCATCACCACCGCGGAAAGAGCCGACCAAACCGCCACCGAAACAACTTTCATACGCAATATTGTATGAACGAAAAAGCGACGTAATGTTAAAATCAAACGAAAAAAACACTTCGGGCGCAAAAAACGGGACCGTCGCGTTAAGCGACAGCCCCGAATGTATTTCTTTTTATTAAAATAGCTTATTTAAGGTGTTTTTTCAGAAGGTCGGCAAGAAAACCCGCGCCTACTATCTTCACTATATCGATAGCGAAAAACGGCGCCATCATGACTATAACAGTCCAAATCTTGGAGAAGAATTCCGCGCCGCCCGAAAAGCCCTGAACGAACACAAACCATATATTTCCTACGATATACAGAGCGATATGACCTGAAAATCCGCCGAGTATCTTAAAAACGAGTTTTCCTTTTCCGAAATATTCAAACAAGGATATAACGAGCGCCATAGGGATAAAGCCGACCAAAAAGCCGCCCGTATAGCCTGCAAACTGCTGAACGCCGCCCATTCCGCCGTTGAATACGGGAGCGCCGATAAGACCTATCAAAAGGTAAGCGATCACGGCAAACAGCGAGTCTTTAACGCCTAAAAAGTAAGCGGCGAACGCTACGCCGAACACCTGAAGAGTAAACGGCATGTTTGGGATAAACCTTATGGATATCCAGGCGCAAACGGCTATAAGCGCTACGCAAAGCGCCGTGCGGGTAAGGTCTTTCGCCGTAAAAGCGAGCGAAAAACGTTTTTCATTTTTGACTTTGGTATCTTCCTGCATAATAATAACTCCGGTAAAAAAATTCAGTAACCACCAGATAAAAAGCTACTTTTTTAAGCACTTGATCAACTGACGCGGAACACTCGCATTATAACACCCGCCGCAATAAAAAGTCAAGCGGCGGACGCGTAAATTTACGCGTCCGCCGTCAAAAAACGTAACAACTGTTTTTTAAAGTAAAATGCGGGGTTTTAGTTCTTAGCCGAAAGGTATTCGTCGATGGATTTTGCGGCTATCTTGCCTGCGCCCATTGCGGAAATAACCGTTGCGGCGCCGGTTACGGCGTCACCGCCGGCGTAAACGCTTGCTCTTGACGTGAGCCCGCCTTCGTTTACGATGATACCGCCGTGAGAGTTTACTTCAAGCCCGTTCGTGGTGTTCTTGATAAGCGGGTTGGGAGAAGTGCCTATCGCCATGATGACGACGTCGACGTCGAGCGTGAACTCCGAGCCCGCGATGGGAACGGGGCGGCGACGACCTTTTTCGTCGGGTTCGCCAAGCTGCATCTTTATACACTTGATACTGGTAACGAAGCCGTTTTTAGCGTCGCGCGGATCGTTCTCGTTGTTGTAGCCGAGTATCTCGACGGGGTTGGTCAGAAGTCTGAATTCGATGCCTTCTTCTTCGGCGTGTTCAACTTCTTCTCTTCTCGCGGGGAGTTCGTCCATAGACCTGCGGTAAACGATATATACTTTTTCCGCACCCAGACGAAGCGCCGTTCTCGCCGCGTCCATAGCGACGTTGCCGCCGCCCACTACCGCGACTTTTCCGCCCTTCATGATAGGCGTGTCGGGCTCGTCTTTATAGGCCTTCATAAGGTTGGATCTCGTCAGAAATTCGTTTGCCGAATAAACGCCCTTATAAGCTTCGCCGGGGATATTCATAAAGTTGGGAAGCCCCGCGCCCGAGCCGATAAACACGGCTTCGTAGCCCATATCGAACAGCTCGTCGACGGTGAGCGTTTTGCCGATAACGACGTTCGTTTCAACGTCTACGCCGAGGCTTTTTAAAGTGTCGACTTCTTTAGCGACTATGGTCTTTGGAAGCCTGAATTCGGGTATGCCGTAAACGAGCACTCCGCCTGCCGTGTGCAAAGCCTCATAAACGGTGACTTTATAGCCTTTCTTGGCAAGGTCGCCCGCGCAGGTAAGTCCGGAAGGTCCCGAACCTACGACGGCTACTCTGTGTCCGTTTGCGGGAGCGGCGGCGGGAGCTTCGGTTGAGTGCGCGTTGTGCCAGTCTGCAACGAATCTTTCAAGCCTGCCGATAGCTACCGGCTCGAAACGGATGCCGAGAGTGCATTTTTGCTCGCATTGAGTTTCCTGCGGGCATACTCTGCCGCAAACCGCAGGGAGCGAAGAAGTGGTGGAAATTATCTGATATGCGGCTTCGAAGTCGCCTTCTTTTATCTTTGCGATAAATTCGGGGATACGGATATTTACGGGGCAGCCCGAAACGCAAGGTTTGTTTTTGCAGTTAAGACAGCGTAGAGCTTCTGCGACGGCGACGTCTTCTTCGTAGCCGAGAGCAACTTCCTTGAAGTTTCTCGCCCTGACTGCCGGCTCCTGCGTCGGCATCTCGTGCTTTTTAGGATCTATTGCCATATCAGTCTACCCCCTTAAAGAGATTGCACGCTTTCTCGTGCGCTTTTCTTTCAAAGTCGAAATAAGTTCTGCCGCGAGACATGGCTTCGTCGAAGTCTATTTCGTAGCCGTTGAAATCGGGCCCGTCGACGCAGGCGAATTTGGTGACCTTCTTTCCGTCCTGATTGAGCGTAAGTCTGCAACCGCCGCACATACCCGTTCCGTCTATCATTATCGGGTTCATAGAAGCGGTGACGGGAACGCCGAAGGGTTTAGCCGCGGCGACGACGAACTTCATCATGATTAGCGGACCTATCGTGATTATCATATCGAATTTTTCGCCCGCTTCGAGCATCTCTTTGAGCGGAACGGTGACGTTGCCGTGACGACCGTAGCTTCCGTCGTCGGTCATTACGACGAGCTTATCCGAGCAAGCCTTGAATTCGTCTTCGAGAATAAGCAGGTCTTTGTTTCTGAAACCTATGATACTCGTGACTTTGGCGCCCTGAGCGTGAAGAGCCTGAGCTACGGGCATGGCGATAGCGCAGCCTACGCCGCCGCCTACCCCGCACACGTTTTTAAGCCCTTCTATATGCGTCGCTACGCCGAGCGGGCCTACGAAGTCCTGAATATATTCGCCTTGGTTTTTGTGGTTGAGTTTTTCGGTCGTAGCGCCGACTATCTGGAAGATTATCTTGACGGTGCCGTTTTGCTTGTCGGTACCTGCAACGGTGAGCGGAATACGCTCGCCTTCTTCGTCAACGCGCAAAATGATGAACTGCCCCGCTTTTGCTTTGTTCGCAACGAGCGGCGCTTCTATTTCCATCTGCGTAACAGTCGGGTTAAGACTTTTTTTCGTTACAATTTTATACATAGTCTTTCCTCGCTTATATTTTATGGTTTAAAACGGCGTAACGCGCCGTGAAGATCTCGCGGCGCGTAAAAGAAACTTGGTTATCGCTTGATCAACGCGCTGTTTTTGCGTTTATAAAGCGAAATTACATAGCGGTATAGCCGCCGTCTACGGGAAGGATAACGCCGTTGACGTACGTGCTCAAAGGCGACGAAAGGAAGATGGCGGCGGTGTCGAGTTCGCCTTCGAAACCGTATCTCGAAAGCGGGATCATGGTCTTGGCGTAGTTCTTGAAGAATTCGCTGTTGAGCGTTTCAACGGTGAGCGGAGTGTAGAAGTAACCGGGGCAGATAGCGTTTACGGTGATACCCTTTTCTCCCCATTCGGCGGCGAGCGCTCTCGTCATGTTGATAACGCCGCCCTTTGCCGCGTGGTAGGGAGAAGCGGGGGCGATCTTGTTACCGACCATACCGTACATGGAAGCGATATTGATTATTCTGCCGTAGCCCGCTTTAAGCATAGCCTTTTTGGCAACGGCTCTTGCTACCTTGAAAGAACCGAAAAGGTCGATGTTGACTTCGTTCGAGAACTGTTCGTCGGTGATGTCTTCGGCGGGAGCAACGGCGCCCGTGCCCGCGTTGTTGATAAGAATATCTATTCTGCCGAATTTAGCCATGACCGCGTCGACCATAGCTTCTACGCTTTCGGTGCTCGTAATGTCGCAGGTGATGCCTACGGCTTCAACGCCGTAAGTTTTCTTTATGTCGGCGGCAACTTCGTCGAGAAGATTCTGCCTTCTTGCAACGGCTACTATCGTAGCGCCCTGATTTGCAAGCGCTTTCGCCATCTGTACGCCAAGGCCCGTAGAACAACCGGTAACGATAGCTACCTGACCTTTGAGATCAAAATAATTTTTCATGTCTGTTCTCCTTAAAATATTGTTGCGGGATTATCTTTTATCCCCTTTTTCGATTGTAATTATAACACTTATTTTTAAGTTTATCAATCAACTGTTATGTGAATTTGAAATATTTTTCATCTTTATCTATGCAAAATCGTTATGACGGTATAACCGCGCTTTGTCAGTTTCGGCGCGTTATACGGGCAAAAAACAAGTAAAAAAGGCTAAAAACCGACGGTTTTTTACCGCAATCGCCTCCTTTCGTTAATATTCGTAAATGAGCGGACATATTCTATAACGTGTTTGCTTCGGTACGAAAAAACTCAAAAAAAGTCGAAAAGGGTTTGCGGTTAGATAAAAAAGAGCCGTTAACCTTTGAAAAAGCCGCCGTCGCGAGATATTATAGAGTTTCGGGCT
>CACXHH010000230.1 GCA_902767455.1 uncultured Eubacteriales bacterium | reverse complement strand
GCGCTTTCCCGCGCCAAAAATACTCGCTCCGCAGGCGTTGAGATAGTCGGCAACGTCTTTGACTTCGGGCTCCATCGCGGCGTTCTCGACGACCGTTTCGCCCTTCGACACCGCCGCGCAACACATAGCGTTCAAGGTCGCGCCTACGCTCGGGTATCTTAAAATTATTCTGTTGCCGACCGTCTTTGAAGCGAAAAGGTTTATCCGCCCCGCTTCGCCGCCGACTTCGGCTCCGAGCCGAGCCAAAGCGTCAAGGTGTATATCTATCGGTCTTGCACCGATACTGCACCCGCCCGGGAAAGAAAAAGATACCGTTTTAAAGCGACCGAGAAGCGGCCCCGCCAAAAAGAGCGACGCGCGCAGTTTTTCGCAGAGATTTTCGGGAAGATACGAACTGTATATCCCGTCGGTATCGACGTAAAGCCCGCCTTCCCGCCACTTACAGACGGCGCCGATACGCCGCATTATTTCGGCAAGAGCGTTGACGTCGGAAATGTTCGGGCAATCCTTGATGAACGTTCCGCCGCGAACGAGCACGGAAGCGCACATTACGGCAAGCGCCGCGTTCTTTGCGCGTTGAACGACGTATTCGCCTTCGAGTTTGTTTCCACCCGTTATTTCGTACGATGACATATATGCTTTCAGCTCACATATCATTGTATTCCCAGACACCGATTTTTGACATAAAAAAAGAGAAAACCGATAGTTTCGGGTTTCTCTTTTGCGTTGTCGTTACGATTTTTTAAGAGACGATATCGAGAGCCGCCGGCTTGCCTTTGGCTTTACCGTTTACCGTTTTGGATATAAGTTTATAAACGGAAACGACGACCGCCGCCATCGGAATATACGTCAAAAGCATTATTATCGTGTAAACGAATCTCAGACGGTGTTCGGCGAGCGTTGCGGCAAGACTATTGTAAAAGGGTACGCCGGAACCGCTGTAAGTCTGCATATAGTCGGCGCCGTATTCGTAGTTGACGGGCGTGGAAACGAGCGCGAGCATAAGAAGCGGCACCCACGCCTTGAAAACGTCGATCCAGTCGAGCTTTTTATAGCCCGAAACGAGCAAAAACGTTCCGACGCCGAACATCGAAGAGTGGAAAAACAGCGAATAAAACGCGCCGAAAGTCCAGAACGGGTGAAAGTTCAGCCCGTTACAGTATACCACGCCTATCGCGCCGCTTACGAGCGACACGGTGGTTATGAAGGAGAGAGAATATTCTTTCGTTTTACCCTTCGTCCACGCCGCGACGATAAGCGTATACATAAACAGCGAGCACGTATACAGCGGCAAAATGCCTTCGACGTTGAAGGGCTGCCCGGCGGCAAAGTCGTGCAAGGTGGAATAAGTTATCTTCGCCGCTTCGAGAACGGGCATGACTATTGAATAAATTTTCAGGAACTTATCGATCTTTTCGGCGCTCGCTTTTTTTCGCAAAAGGACGGAGATCGTCGGCACGAGAAGGAACACGAGCACGATAAAAACTATATGCGGAACGGAAAACAGGTCGGAAGAAAACCCTTCGTATCTCGCGTCAAAAAAATGGTACTTCATAAAAACCTTTATTTCGTCTTTCGCCGAACGCGCGTTCGTTTACGGCTCGGCGTTTCGTATATTATATCATCGTAATAATTTGCTTGAAAACCCTTGCAAGCAAGTTTTACTTTTTGTATTATAACGTTAAAACATAACAAAACTTCGTTTTGTCGGTGACTGCCGTCACCTTGCGCTTTTCGGACGAAAATCGCCGTTTTCGTTGCAATATTGCGCTCGAAAACCCTTGCAAGCAAGTTTTCTCGCTTGTATTATAACATCTGACGATGATGTAATACTTCGCTCGAAAACCCTTGCAAGCAAGTTTTCTCGCTTGTATTATAGCACATATTTTTGCATAATGTATATTTTTTTGAACGATTTTATCAAATCTTTACGAAAAAAAATCGTTTTTTACGCTCCGTTTGATTTTGAAACGTTGATAAGAACGCCGAAAGCCGCCATAAACACGATTATCGACGTATTTCCCGCCGATACGAGCGGAAGCGGAAGCCCCGTCGGCGGAATGCTTCCCGTCACGACGAGAGTGTTCACGACCACTTGAACGGCGTAAACGGCCGTTATCCCCACAGAGAGAAGATATCCGAAATAGTCGCGCGACGAAGAAGCTATTTTAAGCCCGCGGATAATCACGAAGAACATCAGCAAAAAGAGAAGTAAAAGTCCGAAAAAACCTATCTCTTCTCCGACGACCGAGAGTATGAAGTCGCTTTCCGAAAAAGGGAGAAACCTGAACTTCTGCCGCGAGCGGAAAAGCCCCACTCCGAACAATCCGCCCGAGCCGAGCCCGTATAGCGATTGAAGCAGTTGATACCCTTCGCCCTGAGGCGACTGCCACGGATCGAGAAACGCCGAAAGCCTTTTGAGCCTGTACGGTTCGGCGATTATAAGAAGCGGCACGGCAACGGCGACGGGCACGCCTATCGCGGCGATTTTTTTAAGCCCCACGCCCGCGGCGAAGATCATTACGACGGTCACCGCGCCGACGCACACCGTGACCGACATATTAGGTTCGACGATTATAAGCGCGCACGTAGCGCCCCCCGCGGCAAGCGCCGGGAGCATTCCGATAAAACTTCTCGTTCTTTCGGGCTTTTTCGCAAAATACGAAGCGATGAAAACTACAAGGCAGAATTTGGATATTTCAGACGGTTGAACGGTAAAAAGTTTAAGATCTATCCACCTTTTCGCGCCGTAAACTTCAACGGACAGCCCCGGCACGAACACGAGAGCTAAAAGAGCGAGCCCGACTATAAGAAAGACGAGAGAAAACCGCGCGTATTTACGGTAATCGACGTGAGCCGTTATAAACATCGCGATAAGCCCTATCGCTACGCCTTCGGCTTGTTTTGCTGCGAAGAAAAAGGGCGAGCCGTAACTTTGGGCGGCGTTGTAACTGCTTGCCGAATACACGGCGACTACGCCGAAAACGGCTATGACGGAAACGCATACCGCAAGCGGGATATCCGCCTTCCCGCCGCCGGATACTATACGTCTTTTTAAAACGGCGCTAAACATTTATCGACTTCACCACTCTTTCAAACGCTCTGCCGCGCTCTTCGTAATCGGAAAAAGCGTCGAAGGAAGCGCACGCGGGGCTTAAAAGCACGACGCCGTTGTTTCGGGCTTCGATTTTGGCTATCTTCACGGCGCTCACG
>CACXHH010000229.1 GCA_902767455.1 uncultured Eubacteriales bacterium | reverse complement strand
GAGCGTTCAATCTCCTTTCGGATTTTGAACGCCCGTTTTTTCTTTTAAAATATTTTGGGGTGCATATCACTTAACGCGACAGCCCCAAATCGATTGCTTAAACGCGTTTTAAACTTTGACGGTTACGCTTCGTGCTTGCCGTTTGCAATATTCGTGTTCTTCAAATCAAACGCGGGCGCCTGCGCCGAATAAACAACGTTATCGATTATTACGTTATAAGACGTAGCTCCTTTTACGCTATCCCAGCGGAGAACGTTCTCTTCGTCAAATCTTACGTTGACAGGCTTATCGAGAACGGAAGTATTGTCGTCGATAAATTTTTGAACGTCGTCGACGTCACACGCCGTCGCCGTAAATATGACGCATACGCCGAGCGCCGCGAGAAATAATCGGCTTATTAACTTTTTGAGCTTCATTTTGTTTTCTCTTTAACACAAAATTTAACAATTTTTTAAATAAATACAAAAATATTGTATTCGGCGACATTATAGCACAGAATTATTGTGTTGTCAAGAATAAAATACAAAATTCGTGTATTATACAAGTACGGTATAATGAAGGAGAAAACGATGTTTGCCGAAAGATTGAGAGAATTGCGCAAGGATAAAAACCTGACGCAGAAAGAGCTTGCGGAGCTGTTGCCGCTTTCTAAAAACAGTATTTGCGAATACGAAAAAGGGCGTTCCGAGCCAAACATCGAAACGCTTATAAAACTTGCCGATATATTTGATTGTTCTATCGATTATCTCGTCGGGCGTTCGGACGAACTCGGAGTCGTCAAATCTGTTCGCGAATCGGACTCGGGGGAAAGCTACCTTACGCTTCAATACAGGAAATTTTCACCCGAAGCAAAAGAGTTTTTATTGAAAACGGCTGAATTCATCAGTACGAAAAAGTAAGATTATAGGTCCGCGCCCGTCGTTCCCGACGGGCGCGTTGGTTTTGCATTTCTTCCAAAGCGGCGAAGGGGATTCAGCCGCTTTTGAGTTTCTTCACGCATACGAAACGATAAAAACGGGGCGACGCATCCTGCGCCGCCCCGTTCGTCGGTTTTCGTTATTGAGTTACGGTATTTGCCGATCGCTCTTCGAACTCGCCGTTTTCTTCTTGCTTCGGCTCGTCGACTTTCTGCTCGTCGATTTCGGATCCGACGGTGATATCGTTTTGCACAACGACCATTTTATTATCCGCGCTCGTCAAAGCCGCGCGAAATTCTTCGTCGTTGGCGACTTTTACGATAGGGTAGGCGGCGGTGGAACAGTCGAGCGCGCCGACGGTCGTAGCGCGCGCCGCAAGCGTTGCGGACGTGACGAACGCCGCATCGACGGCAAACACCGTTACCATAGCGGTTATCACGCCTTAAGCGTTTTCTTTGCCCTGTTCATCAGTAAATCCTTTGTCTTTCAATTATTATAAACGGACGGCTGTCGCCGTGAAATTACTTTCGGAGCCGTGAAATTACTTTCGGATAGGTTAAATTCTTTCAATACAGAAGGAAAGGAAGAAGCGGATGCAATCTTTCACCCACGGAGCGATTATATCGAGCGCGGGAACTTCGCGTTCGTTTATCTCGCGCCCGCCCGTAGACAAGCCGTGTCCGCCCTTAGGATAGACGTGGAGTTCGTAAGGCACCTTCGCGCTATCGAGAGCGAGAGCGTATTTCAAAGAGTTCGACGGGGGCACCACGTCGTCTTCGGCGGTAGTCCACACGAAGGTCGGGGGCGTTGCCGAAGTTACTCTGCCGCTCATTTCGAGCTTTCTTTTCATCTCTTCCTTTTCTTCGCCCGAAAGGTTATACGTTAAGTTTTCGAGCGTGCCGCCGTGCGTGTCGATAACGGGATAGCAAAGCGCCGCGCCCGTCAGACGGCAGTCA
This sequence comes from uncultured Eubacteriales bacterium, assembly GCA_902767455.1. Taxonomy (GTDB): domain Bacteria; phylum Bacillota; class Clostridia; order Christensenellales; family Borkfalkiaceae; genus UBA4636. The sequence goes on along the minus strand of CACXHH010000229.1, from coordinate 837 downwards.
AGCTTTCCGCCGTAATACTTAGGCACGTTTTCGTATTCGTTGCTCATATCGGCAACGAGATGTCCGCCCGCCGAAAAGCCTATCGCGAAGACTTCTTCGGGGTTGACGAAAAATTCTTGGGCATGAGATTTAACGTAGTCTATCGCGCAGGAAAGCTCGAGAAGCTCTTCGGGGTAGACCACGCCGTCGGGGCGGCAGAGATAGTTTAAAATAAACACTTGAAACCCCGAAGCGTAAAACTTGCTTGCGACGGGCTCGGCTTCCCTTACGCTCACGAAGTGATACCCGCCGCCGGGAACGACGATAAGCGCGGGTCTTCTCCACTCTTCGTGGCCGCCGTCAAACGGGTTTGAAGAGCAAAGCGCTCTGAGCGTTCCGCCCTTGACGTTGTAATGATCTTTCAAGTTGATTTCTTTTACGAACATAATATTCTCCAAACAGCGGAGCGGTTTCGCCCCGTTTTATATTTTTCAGAAACCGAAGATAAGCTGAATACCCGTCACGAGATAGCCGAGCGCCAGCGCCAGCGCGAAAGTAAGCCCGATTATGGCGAGCGAACGTTTGATATTCGCCTTATCCTTTAACAAGACCGCCATACCTATCCCGCTGTTGACGGCAAGCCCCGAGAGCGCCGCGCCGAGCGAGAGATAGCCTTCGGCGTAAGTTTCGGTGATAAGAACAGACGACGCGCAGTTGGGGATAAGACCTATCAGCGACGACACGAGCGGCTGTAACAATACCGACGACGACAAAAAGTTCTTTAAAGCTTCTTCGCCTACCGCGTACTCGACGAACACGCCGAACGCCGCGCTTATCAAAAAGACGTAAAGTATTATT
>CACXHH010000228.1 GCA_902767455.1 uncultured Eubacteriales bacterium | reverse complement strand
GAGCGTTCAATCTCCTTTCGGATTTTGAACGCCCGTTTTTTCTTTTAAAATATTTTGGGGTGCATATCACTTAACGCGACAGCCCCATACCACCCCCACCGCAACTATTCCGAGCGCGATGGATATCCACGTCTTTACGTTGAAGCGTTCTTTGAAAAGGAACACGCCGCAAAGTATATTCACCGTAGCGTTTATTCCGTTGATGAGCGGGAAGAAGGTCGCGCTCGCGGTGACTCCTACGAGATATAGATTTATTCTGTTGTTAAAATAACTGCCTATTCCTGCGGCGGCGAGCAAAAGCGCGCCGATTATCAACGATTTTTTGTTAAAACCGTCAAGCGGGATAAACTTTTTCCCGTCGTAGTTTACGGCAATCGTGACGACCGCAAGCATAACGGAAGCAACGAGCGCCACGCAGAACGCGATAGTCAGAAATTCGTTCCTTTCTTCGGCGTAAGCGCCCGATTGATGTATCTTTTGCATAACTCCGATAAGCCCCGTCGAAACAAACAGCCCGACGCTGTTCATCAGCCACTTGACGGAAAATTTCTCCGTCTTGCCAACACCTTGAAGTACGAACGTTGCGGCGATAAAAACTATGCCTATTATCTGCGTTACGGTTATGCTTTCGCCGTAAAACAGCCCGCAAAATGACGGGATAAGCGTGGACATAGAGCATATCAGCATGGTTAAGGAATAGCTCCCGAGCGATATCGCCCTTATCGCAAACAAGCTGCTTAAAAAGGTCAACAGCCCGTAGCAGCAGCCGAGCAGTACCGTTTCGGTAGAAGGCTCGTACCTTCTCCCTATAAACGCAAGCGATAAAAATATGATAAACGTCGTTACGAGTATAAAAATCACGTTTCCGCGCTCGCCCGAAAATATCTTTTCAAAAGCTTTCCGCGACACGTTGACTATAAGCACCGCTACGGACGTTATTATAAATAATAAGGTAAGAGATAACTCCATTTGCGTATTTATCCGTTCAAAACGTCTTGTAAAAACGCGCTTTATAAAAAAACCGCGCCCCGAAAAAGGGCAAACTCGCTCCTTCTTCAGTTAAATTATAATATGCAAATTTCTTCACGTCAAGTGTAAAATGTTGCAAGGTTTATTCATAAATGTTACAATATAACTGTAACTTTTATAAGGAGCGTAACGATGGATATAAACGAACTCACGCAAGAAGGTTCATTTACGAAGATACTCAACGTACAAAACAACGCCGATTCAAACGAATTCGCGTTGCTCGGGCGGGCGCTTTCGTCGCCGATAAGGATAGAGATACTCAAACTTTTAATGCAAAAACCAATGCTTTTATCGCAGATAGCCGACAAACTCGACCTTCAGCTGTCGAGCGTGGCGTTTCACTTAAAAACGCTCGAAGAAGCTCATCTCATCATGTCCGAAAACTCGACCAAGGGCAAAGGAAAACTAAAAATTTATACCTATTCACAATATAAATTCATCGTTTTACAGCTCTTCGGCGTGCCGAACGAAGGCAAAAAGAATATCCCGTACGTTTTGAACGTTCCCATCGGCGACTACGTGGACGCGCATTTTGCTCGCGCGTGCGGGATAGCGTCTGAAAAGTTGCTCTTTCTCGAAGACAGACCGCACGATATTTTCCGCCCCGAACGGCACACGGCGCAGATACTCTGGACCAAGCCGCACGGTTTCGTCAAATACGCCGTGCCCAACGCCTACGCCGAAACGGGAAGCGTTGCCGAAGTTTCCTTTTCGATGGAGCTTTGTTCGGAAGCGCACGGCTACAACGCCAACTACCCTACCGACGTGACCTTTTATATAAACGACGTGGAGCTATGCACCTGGACGTGCCCAGGGGACTTCGGCGACAGGTACGGGAAATTCACGCCGTCCTGGTGGTTTTCCGAAAGCACCAAATACGGGCTTTTAACTAACGTGAGCGTGAGAAAGAACGGCGTATACTTAAACGGCGAACTCGTCAACAAACGCGTTACGATAGCCGACCTTCGCCTTTCCGAAGGAAATTCGACGACGTTTACCATCGCCGTCAAAAAAGATGCCGAACACCTTGGCGGCTTCAACCTGTTCGGCGAAAAGTTCGGCGACTACAATCAGCCGATAGTTTTCACCGCCATCCCCGACAGCAACGCGTGAATTATCTATAAGCCCTATCGCTTAACAGCAAAAAGCATTTAAAGTCAAGAAATTTCGGCGTTCGTCGCGTATAATATACTCAAAGACAAGGAGCGGAATATGAATTGGATCCAAGCTGTGCAAAGCGCCATAGACTACGTTGAAGAAAATATCACAAAAAACGTAGATCTCGAAGAGATAGCGAAACGGGCTTACTCGTCGCCCTTTCACTTTCAGAGAGTTTTCGGGATACTTTGCGGAACGACTATCGGAGAGTATATCCGTATACGAAGACTCTCTCTCGCCGGCGAAGAGCTTTCAAAGGGAAACTCTAAAATTACCGACGTCGCGCTTAAATACGGCTACGACACGCCGGAAAGTTTTTCGCGCGCGTTTACGAGATTTCACGGCGTAACTCCGAGCGAAGCAAAACGCGGCGGAAAGGTCAGAATATACACTCCTTTGTCTGTAAAACTCGTCTTAACGGGAGGAAAGAAAATGGATTACAGAATAGTTAAAAGAGCAGCTTTTCAAGTCGTTTGCAAAAGGAGAAAGGTTGAAAAACCGCAGACGGCGCTGTCACCTTCGGATATCGTCGAGACGTGGCGCGAACTTGGCGAAGACGGAACTATAAACAGACTTATTTCGCTTTTGCCGAGCGAGCCCGTGATGAAAGGGCTTCTCGGGATATGCTTTTCTGACGAGCTTCAATCGAGCCGTATTCCTTACGGGATAGGCGTTGAATACGACGGAAGAGTTATCGACGACGATCTTGAAGTAGTCGACGTTCCCGCAAATACCTACGCGGTGTTTTCCTGCCGCGGAAAAATGCCCGAAGCGTTCGCCAAGACTTATAACAGGATAGTCACCGAGTTTTTTCCGCAAAGCTCACAGTTCGAGTACGCGCAGAGCGTCGAGTTCGAAGTCTATCCTTCCTCGGATACTTCCGATCCCGAATATTCGTGCGAGATTTGGATAGCCGTTAAAGAAAAACCCGACGACCGCTTATATTGATAACTCAATCTTTTTTACGAACAACGAACAATCACGTACAACGAATAATCACGAACAACGCAAGGGGCTGTCGCAAGTTGATAATTACGATTTGCGACAGCCGATTTTTTACAGCGAATATTGATTTGAATAAAAAAAACAGCCGTAT
>CACXHH010000227.1 GCA_902767455.1 uncultured Eubacteriales bacterium | reverse complement strand
CAAGGCTTCGTCTTTCATAAAAAACTTGCTTTTACCGACAGTCTATATTAAACGCGTAAAACCATCGGCAAAAGTCGAAGCGTTACGGCGTTAGTAATAATATGTCGGTTTTCCAAATTTTTATACCGAAAAAAAGAAAAATTATTCTTCTTCCTCTTCTTCGGGCAGGTTGACGTTGTGGTAGATATCCTGAACGTCGTCGTTGTCTTCTAATGCGGCGAGCATCTTGTTGAAGGTCACGAGTTGCTCTTCGTTCAAATCGACTTTGTCGTTAGGAACGTACATAACGTCGGCTTCAAGGAATTCCACGCCCTTTTCTTCAAGATACTTTCTGACCGCAGAGAAAGCCGCGGGAGAAGTTCTGAACTCGAAAACGTCGTCGGAAACGATACAGTCGTCCGCGCCGCTGTCGAGAGCGTATTCCATCATGGTATCTTCGTCGAGAGCGGGAGTTCTTTCAACGACGATAACGCCCATGTTCTCGAACATGAACGCAACGCTGCCGTTGGTGCCAAGACTGCCGCCGTATTTATCGAAGATATGGCGAACGTCGCCGACCGTTCTGTTCTTGTTGTCGGTAAGCGTTCTTACCATAACGGCGCTGCCGCCGATACCGTACCCTTCGTAGGTGAGCGTTTCGTAGTTTACGTTGCCGAGTTCGCCCGTAGCTTTGGCGATAGACCTTTTGATGTTGTCGTTAGGCATGTTCGCAGCTTTGGCTTTTGCGATAACGTCGGCAAGTTTGCTGTTAAGGTTGGGGTCGGCGCCCTGTTTTGCGGCAACGGCTATTTCTCTGCCGATTTTTGTAAATATCTTACCTCTCGCCGCGTCGGCTTTACCCTTTTTTGCTTGTATATTGTGCCACTTGGAATGACCTGACATAGTGATCTCCTATATTTTATTTTTCAGTAAAGTGTATAAAATGACCGAGCACGAAACGCCCGCGTTAAGACTTTCCATCTCGCGCCGCATCGGTAAAGATACGATCTTATCGGCTTTTTCGGTGAAATAATCGCTGACGCCGTGCGCTTCGCTTCCTATGATAAGACAGAAATCGTCAACTTCGCACGAGAACACGTTTTCGCCCGCCATATCGGCGACGATTTTTACTTTGTTTTCGACGAGTTTTAAAGCACGTTCTCTCGTTACGTCGTGGATATTAACGGAAAATATCCCGCTCATTGACGAGCGAACGCATTTCGGAGAGAAGGCGTCCGCGCAGGAAACGAGCAAAACGTCTTTAACGCCGACGGCGGCGCAGGTACGAATTATCGTACCGACGTTTCCGGGATCGGAAACCCCGTCCAAAAGCACGCAGTTACCCGAAACTTTCGGCGGGGGGCTCGGCATTTTCACTTCGGCGACGACGCCTTGCGGAGTTACCGAATCGGCGCAGTAGTCGACTATTTCTCTTGGAGCGATCTCCACGGGAAAGCCTTTGTCAAGATACTTTTCGGCGTTTTCGGGATAGGTGAGAAGGGTAACTATCCGAGCGCCGAGTTTAACGGCGTCACCGACGGAGTTTTCACCTTCCACAAGATACGTTCCCGATATCGCGCGTTCCTTTTTCGACGAGAGAGCTTTAAGCCGTTTTATAAGGTTATTCTGTCTGGAAACGATCATTATTATTACGAAAAAGGAGCCGAAAAAAGGTATCGGCCCCTAAATAATCGATTAAGCGAGTTTAGCTTTAACTTGTTCGCAGAGCGCGGTAAAACCTTTGGCGTCGTTGATAGCCATATCGGAAAGAACCTTTCTGTTAAGGTTTAAACCGAGAAGGTTAAGACCGTGCATGAACTTGCTGTAGCTTAAACCGTTCATACGGCAACCTGCGTTGATACGGGCGATCCAGAGTTTTCTGAAGTCACGCTTTTTAGCCTTTCTGCCGACGTAAGAATACGTCATGGACTTCATGACCGCTTGACGGGCTACTCTGTAAAGTTTGCTCTTGCCGCCAAAATAACCTTTGGCGAGTTTCAATATTTTTCTGCGTTTCTTAACGCCGTTTACAGCTCTTTTAATACGCATAAATCATAGTCCTCCTTAATTAGCCTTTGTAGGGAATGAGATTCTTTACCGTCTTTTCCTGCGTCGTGGAAACTAAGGTTGACGAACGTAATCTTCTCTTTCTCTTGGTGTCTTTCTTGGAAAGAATGTGGCTGTGACCTTCATGGCTTCTTTTTACCTTACCGGTAGCGGTAAGCCTGAAACGCTTTTTGGAACCGCTGTGAGATTTCATTTTCGGCATAGTGATTGCCCTCCAAATATTTATTCTGATTTAAGCAAGGGGTTTCGCCCCTCGGCAAGCTTAAAGCCCGCCTATATAATATAAAGTTATTATATCCGAAGTTTGTCAGCTTCGCCGCGTTTTTTGCGGCTCGCGTTTTATTGCTTGACGGGCTTCTTTTCTTCCTTTGCGGGAGCAAGGATCATAAGAATATTACGCCCTTCGAGCGTAGGCTTCTTTTCCATTACGGCAACAGATTTGACGAGTTCGAAAAAGCCGTTCATTACGTCTAAACCGAGAGAAGAATGCGCGTTCTGACGGCCGCGAAGACGGATCGAAACTTTAACCTTGTTGCCCTGTGATAAAAACTTAATCGTTTGTTTGGCTTTGACGTTCAAGTCGCCCACGTCGATAGTCATGGACAGCCATACTTCTTTAAGTTCGATAACCTTTTGATTCTTTTTGGCTTCCTTCTGTTTCTTCAAAGTTTCGAAACGGAATTTGCCGTAATCCATTATTTTACATACGGGCGGCGTTGCCTGCGGAGATATTTCCACAAGGTCGAGATTTGCCTGATATGCAAGCTCGAGCGCCTGACGGGAACTTACTATCCCAAGTTGAGCCCCGTCCGCCCCGATAAGACGAACTTCCGGGTGCCGTATCATTTCGTTGACGTTATTCTGAACTTTAATTGTTTTATCCCTCCGGAAAAAAATTAGGGCATGACAGCATAGTCACACCCTATAAATAAACGAAATATCGTACTTAACGCCGAATTAAGTTTATGAGCCGTTTTAAATATCTGACGGCGAGAAGGGTTAAACTTCTGCTTCAAGCATAGATATATTATCACCCCGAACGTAATTTGTCAAGGGTTTTTCCGCGTTTTGTTAAATATTTTTATATTTCGACGGGCGGAACAAGCTCTCCGCCCGCCGTATCTTGTTTCAAAAAGTTCAGCCGACGATCTTCTCTCTGTCTTCTTTTGCAACTTTTTCGATGAACTCTTCGGCGGTCATGATGCCTAAATCGCCCGCGTTACGCGATCTTACCGCAACGGTATTGCCGCTTTCGACTTCCTTATCGCCTATGATAAGCATATAAGGAACTTTTTCAATCTGCGCATCTCTTATCTTTTTGCCTATCTTTTCACTGCGCGCGTCGGTTTCTACGCGGAGATTTTTCTCGCGGAGCATATCGGTAAGTTTGGCGCAGTAGTCGAGCGCTCTGTCGGTAACGGGGAGAAGTTTGACCTGTACGGGAGCTATCCACGTCGGGAAAGCGCCGGCATACTTTTCGATGAGCATTGCGAAAACTCTTTCGTAGCAACCTATGGAACTGCGGTGGATAACGAAAGGAGTCTGCTTTTCGCCGTTCTGGTCGACGTAGCTCATGCCGAAGCTGTGCCCTGCGGCAAAGTCAAGCTGGATAGTGATGAGAGTATCTTCCTTTCCGTAAACGTTTTTCGCCTGAATATCGAGTTTCGGGCCGTAGAAGGCGGCTTCGTCGTCGGCTTCAACGTAATCGAGCCCGAGATGGTCGAGTATCTGTTTCATAAGAGCCTGAGTTTCTTCCCAAGCCTTGTCGTTATCGATATATTTCGCCTTGTTTTTGCCGCGTTTGCTGAAACGATAGGTTATATCGTTTTCCATTCCGAGACATTTAAGGAAGTATAAGCTCAAGTCAAGACATTTCTTGAATTCGCCTTCGATCTGTTCGGGAGCGCAGATGATGTGCCCGTCGGACAGAGTGAACTGCCTTACCCTGATAAGACCGTGCATTTCGCCGGAAGCTTCGTTTCTGAATTCCTGAGCCGTTTCGGAAAATCTTACTGGGAGATCGCGATAGCTCTTCAAACCGTTTTTATATATCTGGTACTGGAACGGGCAAGTCATAGGACGCATCGCGAGAACTTCGCCTTCCGCTTCGGCGTCGCCGATAACGAACATCTTGTCGCGATAGTGATCCCAGTGGCCCGAAATCTTATAAAGATCGCTCTTAGCCATGCTCGGAGTTCTCGTGGGCATAAAGCCGCGGCGCTCTTCTTCGTCTTCGACGAATCTTATAAGCGTCTGCATTATCTTGGCGCCCTTGGGCATAATAAGCGGCAAGCCCTGACCGATAACGTCGCTCGTCATAAACAGACCGAGATCTCTGCCGAGTTTGTTGTGGTCGCGAAGTTTAGCCTGTTCGAGCTTTTCGACGTATTCGTCGAGCTGGCTCTTCTTCTCGAAAGCCGTAGCGTAAATACGGGTGAGCATCTTGTTGTTTTCGTTGCCGCGCCAGTAAGCGCCCGTAAGGCTCAAAAGCTTGT
>CACXHH010000226.1 GCA_902767455.1 uncultured Eubacteriales bacterium | reverse complement strand
TAATCGGGTAGACAAAAATATATAATTTACCTAAAATTTATTGATTTTTAGGTTTCGTCGCGTAAAAAAACGGGCGCGCTTATTTGATTTTTTCGGCGTGTTTTCACGTTGCGGACAAAAAAATTAAAATATTTTTGTTTTTCGTGTAAAAACACTTGTATCTTTTATGAAAACATAGTATAATATAATCATTAAAAAGAAAAGCATTACGTTTGTTTGCCGCAAGCGTTTTTCGCGGGCGGCGTAAAGGTACGTTATGAACGACGAATATCTCATAGTATTGAAATCTATTTTGCCCGACTATTTCGAGTCGGTCATCAAAGTGAAGGCGATGGTCGAAGACGAAAACCGTTCGGTTTCCGAAGCGTGCAAAAAATTCGACATAAGCCGTTCCACTTATTATAAGTATAAGGATAAGATATTCAACGCGTCGAAAAGTTACGGCAAAAAGTGCGTCATCGCGCTGAAAGCCGCCGATAAAGCGGGCGTTTTGAGCTCGATAATAAACGATATCTACGACGCGGGCGTAAACATCATCTCGCTTAATTCTTCTCTGCCGATAAAGGGCGTCGCGTTTATCACCATTTCTCTTGATATCAGCTCGGCGAATATCGACACGGCGCATATCGTCGCAAGACTCAAAAATACCGAACACGTAAAGAGCGCAAACGTCATTTCCGTTGAATAAAATATAATATATATATTTTTTTCACGGATAACTTTTGTATTATAACCATCGTATAATAAACGAAAAAGACGCGACATTGAAAGTCTGCAAGTTCGGCGGTTCGTCGCTTGCGGACGCTAAGTGTTTCGCGTGCGTAAAAAAAATTCTGTCGTCCGATCGAGCGAGAAAAGTAGTCGTCGTTTCCGCGCCCGGTCGGCGTTTTTCAAACGACGAAAAAATCACCGACCTTTTGCTCGGCGCGTACGCAAAAAAAAGCGTTTCGGATAAGATCATAGCGCTTAACGCCGCGTTTTCGCGCTTTTACGGCGTAGCGAAAGACCTTGATTTGAAAATTCCGCTCGACGAAGAGCTTAAAACCATATACGAAAACTTACGAGAAGGCGAAGATTACGTCGTATCCCGCGGAGAGTATCTCTCGGCGAAGATAGCGGCGGAATACTTCGGCTTCGTTTTTTACGACGCGAAAGACCTTTTCTTCTTCGACGGCACGGGCGCCGTCGACTACGAAAAAACTTGTTCGGCATTTTCGAAAATAAAAAAATATCCCGTCGTTATCCCCGGTTTTTACGGGAGTGACGAAAGCGGAAAAGTCAAACTCTTTCCGCGCGGCGGAAGCGACGTTTCAGGCTCTCTCGCCGCGGCGGCTTTAAACGCCGACGTCTACGAAAACTTCACCGACGTTTCGGGAGTGTTTCCGGTAGACCCTTCGTTTGGATTAGGGCTTTCGCCGATCAAGGAGATAGGGGCGAAAGAACTTTCCCGCATGTCGGCGCGCGGGGCGAAAGTTTTAAGCGAAGGCGCTCTGTTTCCGCTTGCCGAAAAGTCAGTCGCTTTAAGGATAAAAAACACCTTCCGCCCGAAAAGCGACGGAACGACCGTATCGTTTAACGGAACGAGAAAACGCGGGCTCGTCGGCGTATGTTCTTTAAAAAGCAAGGCTCGTTACGGCTTTACGGACGTTTCCGCGGTTTTCAGCGGCGCCGCATACGATAACGGCGAAAGGGGCGCTCTCGCTCTGAAAGAAAAGGGCGTTTGTTTTACTCGGCAATTCGTAGAAGACGGCGGAGAAACGCTCGTGTTTTCCGTTCGCGAAAAGGACGAAGCCGCAGCAGTCGCCGCCGTTTACCGAGCGTATTCGACGAAAACCGCGTTTTAACCCGAAGCAGGCGAAAGAGCATAATTGCGAATTACCGTAAAATTCACTTGCTTTTTTAAAAAAAATGATATATAATACCGATACTGCACTAGGTGGGGAGCCAGCGGTGCCCTTAACCTGCAATCCGCTACAGCAGGGCTGAAGGTCCTTCTCGGGGGTAATTATGGTTGGCCGGGCCGGAAAAGGGGCGTTGATATCAAGGTCTCGTGCAACGGACGGTTGTGAACCGTGTCAGGATAGGGATATAGCAGCACTAAGCAATTTCGATCCGTGTGACTTGAGGTTGCTTTGAAGGAGTTACCTGTCCGGTTATCGCTTCGGTAGTTACTTTCAAAAAGGAATGTGCAGTTTTTTGAATAATTTACGTCGACGGTTTTATCGCGTAACGGAGCGCGCTCGTCGGCGTTTTTTCTTTCTTTGTGTCGGAAACGGCGCAAAAGCGCTTAAAAACGCTTTACAAAAAGGAAAATATTTAATAAAATAGTAATGTTAAACTATATTTATATAAGCGCGGGCGCGTAAAAAACCGTTTTTTAACACGTAAGCTTATATCGGAGTTACAATGTACAAGAAAGTAGATACGACAATGAACTTCCTTGACCGCGAAAAAGAGGTCATCGATTTCTGGAACGAAGAACACGTTTTTGAAGAGAGTATCAAAAAGACGGAAGGAGGACGTGAGTTTACCTTTTACGACGGACCGCCGACCGCTAACGGAAAACCGCATATCGGTCACGTTCTGACGCGAGTCATGAAGGACATTATCCCGCGTTACAAAACGATGAAGGGTATGCACGTTCTGCGTAAAGCCGGGTGGGACACTCACGGGCTTCCCGTAGAACTTGAAATAGAAAAGAAGCTCGGGCTCGACGGCAAACAGGATATAGAAAAATACGGTATCGAGCCGTTTATCGCCGAGTGTAAACAGTCGGTGTGGAAGTACACCAACGAGTGGAAGCTTATGAGCGACCGTCTTGCGTACTGGGTGGATATGGATAACCCTTACGTAACTTATCACGACGACTATATCGAATCGGTCTGGTGGGCGCTCAAAACCATTTCCGACAAAGGTTTATTATATAAAGGTTATAAAATAGTTCCGTACTGCCCGCGTTGCGGCACGGCGCTTTCTTCGCACGAAGTGGCTCAGGGCTACAAGGACGTAAAGGAAAAATCCGTCTACGTGAAATTTGCCGTAAAGGGCAGAGAAAACACTTACTTTCTTGCCTGGACTACCACGCCGTGGACGCTTCCTTCAAACGTTGCGCTTTGTATGAACGCCGCTTACGATTACGCCGAGATAAAGGCAGAAGACGGCAATACGTATATTCTCGCAAAAACGCTCGTAGACGGGCTGTTTGAAAATTACGAGCTTTTGTCCGTAAAGAAGGGCGCGGAATACGAGTGGACGGAATACGAACCTCTCTTCGATTTCGCGCGCGCCGCTCTCGAAAAGAACAAAAAAGCCTACGTCGTTATTCTCGACGATTACGTCACCGCCGAAGACGGCACGGGCATCGTTCACAACGCCCCCGCGTTCGGCGAAGACGACTCGCGCGTCTGCAAAAACTACGATATCGCGTTTATAAATCTCGTCGACACCCGCGGTAGGATGACTGAAGAATGCGGAGATTATAAGGGCTTATTCGTAAAAGACGCCGACAAATACATCATAAAAGACCTTACCGCGAACGGAAAACTGTTCAAGGTCAAGGAGTTCGAGCACAGCTATCCTTTCTGCTGGCGCTGCAACACTCCGCTCATCTACTACGCCCGTAGCTCGTGGTTTATCAAAACTACGGCTATCAAGGACAAGCTTATCGCTTCCAACAACTCCGTGAACTGGATGCCCGAAACTATCAAATCGGGCAGAATGGGCAACTTCCTTGAAAACGTTATCGACTGGGGGCTTTCCCGCGAGCGTTACTGGGGAACTCCGCTTCCCGTCTGGGTTTGCGAAGACTGCGGACACTTCCACGTAATGGGCTCCAAAGCCGAACTCAAAGAGCTTTGCCATATAGAAGGCGATATAGAGCTTCACCGCCCGTATATCGACGCTCCCACCTGCAAGTGCGAAAAGTGCGGCGGAACGATGAAGAGAGTCAAAGACGTTATCGACTGCTGGTTCGATTCGGGCTCAATGCCGTTCGCGCAGTACCACTATCCGTTTGAAAACAAGGAACTGTTCGAGAAACACTTCCCCGCCGATTTCATTTCGGAAGCGATCGATCAGACTCGCGGTTGGTTCTATACGCTTCTCACCATCTCAACGCTTTTGTTCGACAAGGCTTCGTTCAAAAACTGTATAGTTCTCGGCCACGTCAACGATAAGAACGGTATCAAGATGAGTAAGCATCTCGGAAACGTCGTCGATCCGTGGTCGGTACTCAACAAACAGGGCGCCGACGCGGTAAGATGGTATTTCTATACTTCGAGCGCGCCGTGGCTGCCGTCGAGATTTTCCGAAAAAGCCGTATCTGAGTGTCAGGCAAAATATATGGGCACGCTGTGGAACGCTTACGCCTTCTTCGTACTCTACGCCGATATCGACGAATACGACCCTTCAAAGTATTCACTCAAAGATTGCAAGCTCACGCTTATCGATAAGTGGCTTTTGTCCAAACTCAACAGCCTTATAGACTTCGTAGACAAAAATCTCGAAGAATACAAGATTTTCGAGTCTGCTCGTAAGATGCAGGGATTTGTCGACGAACTTTCTAACTGGTATATCCGTCGTTGCCGCGAAAGATACTGGGGCAACGGAATGACCGATGACAAGATAACCGCGTACACCGTTTTGTGGCATACGCTCGTGACTTTTGCAAAGCTCACGGCTCCCTTCACGCCGTTTATCGCGGAAAGCATCTATCTCAATCTCGTTCCGCCCTTCTTTGCCGACGCGCCGAAATCGGTACACCTTTGCAAATTCCCCGCGTGCGACGCGTCTTATATCGACGAAAGGCTTGAAAACGATATGGAAACTATCGAAAACATAGTCGTTCTCGGTCGTTCGGCGAGAAATTCTTCCAACATAAAAAACCGTCAACCGCTGTCGAAGCTTTACTTCTCGGCGGGCGGCGGCACGGTTTCCGATCCCGAACTTTTCGAGATCGCCAAAGACGAACTCAACGTCAAAGAGTTTGAAGTCCTTACCGACTCCACGGCGTTTATCAGTTACAAACTCAAACCGCAGCTCAAAACGCTCGGACCCAAATACGGCAAAGTTCTCGGCGCTATACGTAACTTCTTTGAAAACTGCAACGCTGACGAAATAGTAAAAACCGTTCGTTCGGGTAAGACTTATACGGTAACGCTCGACGGCGTTGACGTGGAATTATCCGAAGACGACCTTCTCATCTCCACCGAGAGCCGCGAAGGTTTCGTTTCGGCGAGCGAAAACGGAAATACCGTCGTTCTCGACGTCCGTTTGACTCCCGAACTCATCGACGAAGGCTACGTCAGAGAGATTGTTTCAAAGATTCAGACCATGCGTAAAGACGCGGGCTTCGTCGTTACCGACCGTATCGCGCTTTACTACGTTGCAGACGGCGATATCGCGAAAGTAATGGAAAAATACGGAGCTTCTATCGCAAAATCCGTACTTGCCGAGAAAGTCGTTTCGGGCAGGACCGCGGGCTACGTTAAAGACTGGGATATCAACGGGCTCAACGTCACTCTCGGTGTTGAAAAAATAGGTTGACGCGTGCGGGCGACGGTTTTCCCGTCCGTAAAATAGGTTTATTATGCTCATAGCTGACAAATGGAAAGATTATTCGGTCATCGCCACGGGAAACGGCTACAAGCTCGAACGCTGGGGCGACGTGACGCTTCTGCGCCCCGACCCGCAGGTCATCTGGAGAACCGATAAAGATCTTTCTTCCTACGATATCGACGCAAAATATATCCGTTCGTCTTCGGGCGGCGGCGAGTGGGAGATCTTAAAGAAATTTCCCGAAAGCTGGGTGATATCGTACGGACAACTCAAATTCAAAATAAAGCCGATGGGCTTCAAGCATACAGGGCTTTTCCCCGAGCAGGCCGCCAACTGGGAAAAAATGTCCGCGCTCATACGCGGCGCGAACAGACCGATATCGGTTCTGAACCTTTTCGCGTACACGGGCGGAGCCACTTGCGCGTGCCTTGCGG
>CACXHH010000225.1 GCA_902767455.1 uncultured Eubacteriales bacterium | reverse complement strand
GCCGAACTTGACGGGCTCGCCGCTCAAAGTTCGGTCATCAACCTTGACGAAATGTGGGCTGACGGCGTAAACCGTTACCGTTACGATATTCCTTCCCGCCGCGGCGGTATAGGCAAGCTTTACGGGATAATGCGCGACTACAGCCCGTCGGTTATTTTCTATAATAAAAAGGCTATGTCGGCGGTCGGGATAAACTGTATTTCGATGACGGAAGCCGAGTCCCTTGCCGCTTACGGCACGACGAGCGCGTATTTCGAACACAACGGAAAGTGGTATTTCAACAATAAGATACCTACCACGTGGGAAGAAATGCTCGCGCTTTCGCAAAAACTTACCGCCAACACCGCCGCGCCCGTCAGAAACGACGCGAGCATCACCAAATACGGCATCTACGTCATCAACTGGTTCTGCTTCGGCTGGTCGGTAGGCGGCAACTGCCTTGAATGGGTGGAAAACGCTTCCATGCCCAACGGCGGCAAGTACGAGTTCACGCTCTTTGACGAAACGCCCAACTATATCGTGAACGAAAATCAGACGCTCACCGTCAACGGAAATACCTATTCCGCAGGGAAAATAGTGACTTACAAGGATAAAACGGCGCTTTCGGCTGCCGATAAAGCCAAATGCACGCAGCTTCCGTCGCAGGTGGACGCGATGCAGTATTTCGTCGATCTGTCGGTCAAATACGGCGTATCGCCCAAGCCTGACGTATCGCAGTCAAATTCCAACTACGGGCTGTTCTCTTCGGGGCAGTGCGCTATGCTTCTCGATACGCGCTACGCCGTGGGTATCTTCCGCAAGACGATAGCGGACCCGTCGGCGCCCGGCGGGTTCGACTGGGACGTCGCTCCGCTTCCCAAGCATAAGGACGGCATAGTCGCCGGTCACAGCGGCTCGCTTGCCTACTGTATTCCCGAAAAATCGACCAAGAAGGAAGCCGCCTGGAAGTTTATCGAATACATGGCGGGCCCCGAAGGTCAGGCGGCGTTCGCAAGAGAAGGCTTCACTATCCCCAACACCATGTCGCTTTCCAACAGCGAAGTGTTCCTGCAAGCGGGGCAAAGACCTGCCAACTCGCAGATATTCGTCGACGCCGCTTACTATCAGCGTTCGGGCGACTGGGGCTATCTTCCCAGTAAAGCTTGGATAAACGAGTGGGCGAACGATCTCAACAACAAAGTTCTGCTCGGCACGATGAGCTTGAAACAGCTCGAAGATCTTCACGCCGCCGAAACGCAAAGGATAATCAACGCTTACTACGGAGTAAACTGAAATGACTGACGCAAGAAGAATGTCAAGAGCAAAAAAAGATAATCTGTGGGGCTGGCTGTTTGCCTGTTCCCCTCTTATCGGCTTTGCTCTTTTCGGCATGATTCCGCTGCTGTTTTCGCTGTTTTTGTCGTTCGGGAAGCTTCAATCGTTCGATATTACCGACGTAAAATTCGTAGGCTTTGAAAACTACGTAAGGCTGTTCACGCAGGACGCGAAGTTTATAAAGTCGATAGGCAACACCTTTATTTACGCCGTGTTCACGGTCGTTCTATCGCTTGCCGTGTCGCTCTTTCTCGCCGTTCAGCTCAATAAAAAAATAAAGTTCAAAAAGGCTTTCCGCCTGATACTGTTTATCCCGTTCGTATGCTCGGTAGTCGCTACTTCCACGATGTGGAAATGGATATTCGATTATAACTACGGCATATTGAACGACGTGGTGACCGTTTTCGGTATTCCAAGACAAAACTGGCTCGGAAACGCTTCTACCGCCATGCCCGTGATAATTTTTATGAGCGTGTGGAGCGGCGCGGGGTACAACATAATTTTATACACGGCGGCGCTGTCGGCGATAAACAAATCGTACTACGAAGCCGCCATGCTCGACGGGGCGAACAGAGTTAAGATATTCTTCAAAGTTACGCTTCCGCTCATCTCGCCCACGACCTTCTTTTTGGCGGTCACCGGGCTTATAGGGGCACTTCAGAGCTTTGCGAACTTCCAGATAATGACGCCTACGGGCGGTCCCGAAGGAAGTACGCTCACTATGGTTTTCAGAGTCTATCAGGTGGCGTTTCAGGAAGACGCCCGCGTGTACGGCATGGGCTACGCCGCCGCGATGAGCTGGATAGAAGGCGTTATCATAATGATTTTTACCGCTATCAACTTTACGATAAGCAAAAAGTGGGTGCATTATGACTGATAACCGTAAAACAAAGTTTTCGATAAGCAATCTCGTAGCCTACGTAACGCTCGTTCTGGCGTGTATACTCGTACTCTTTCCCTTTCTCGTAATAATCGTTACATCGCTTAAAACTTACCCCGATTCGGTCAAGGTTCCCTTCGAGTTCTTCCCCGAAACGGTAACGACCGAAGCGTATTCGCAAGTCCTTAAAATGTCGTCGCTGTGGCGCGGGCTTGGGAATACCATTATAATCGTAGTGCCCATAATGTTCATAGGCGTATTCAACTCTTCGCTCGCGGCGTATTCGTTCGCCAAGATAAAGTTCAAGGGCAGGGGTTTGGCGTTTACAATACTGATGTTCTCGATGATGCTCCCGGGCGTTATCACCATGACGCCCGCTTACGTCATTTACGACACGCTCGGCTGGACGGATACCTTCCTTCCGCTCATGATCCCCAACGCCTTCGGCACGGTGACGTGTATGTTTTATCTGCGTCAGTATTTCCATACGATCCCGAAAGAGATGCTCGAAGCCGCCGAGATAGACGGGCTCGGAAGATTCGGAACGTTTTTAAGGATAATACTTCCGCTTTCTAAACCCGCGCTGGTAGCTCAGCTTATCTTGTGGCTTATCGCGGGGTATAACGACTACTTCGGACCTATGCTCTATCTCGACAGCGAACGCAAATACACGCTTCAACTCGTTCTGCACCTTATGACGGGCAGCGCGCAGAGCAACTGGCCAAAGATCATGGCGGGGTGCGTAGTGGCGCTTATACCTATGCTCGTCATCTATCTCGTCGCTCAGAAATCGTTTATCGACGGCATAGTTTCAACGGGCGGGCTCAAAGAGTAAAAAACGAAAAATACCCGATAACGCGCTTATAGCGCGACTTTCGGGCTTGATAAATTATAAAAAAAGGTGACGAAGATGAAGAGTTTCAAACTTAAAACCGTATTTTGTCTTGTACTGTCGCTGTTTACGGCGCTTGCTCTTTCGGCGTGCGAGGACCAACCCGAAAACGGTTCGGACAGCGAAACGGTCAACGTGAACACAGAACGTCTGTTTTATGAAAACGACGGCTCGGTTACGGGCGCGGCGGACCCTTGCGTTATCACCGTGGGCGACACGTTTTATATGTACGCCACCAACGCGCTCCATAACGGCGACTGTACCTATTTAAGAGTATGGAAGTCCAAAACGCTCGACGACTGGACGGAAGTCGGCAAAGCTTTCGTGCCCGAACGCGATTCGTGGGCGGTAAGCTCGCTGTGGGCGCCCGATGTTATCGAAAAAGACGGCGTTTTCTATATGTATTATTCGGGCTTCGACGTAATGAAAAAGCGTATGGGTATAGGCGTTGCGGCTTCTTCGTCGCCCGAAGGTCCGTTCAAGGAACTCGAAGGTACTTTCGGAGGAAAGACGTATTCGCGTACCGTCTGCCCGTTCGATTTCGGGTTTGCGGCGATAGACCCCGATCTGTTCATAGATACCGACGGCACCGTTTATCTTTACTTTGCGCAAGACCAGTATAACCGCACTTCGTCGATTTACGGGTGTATGCTCAAAGACGATATGATCTCCGTCGTCGACGGAACTATGAAGATGCTCGTCACGCCTTCGCAGGAGTGGGAAGGGCTCAATTACGCCAACAAGTGGAACGAAGCGCCTTGCATGCTCAAACACGACGGCAAATATTATCTCGCATACTCGGCAAATTACTATATGCAGAGCGCTTACGGCGTCGGCGTCGCTACGTCGACCGATCCGCTCGGAAACTTCGTTAAACCTTCGTATAACCCCGTTTTGCAGGTCGATCCCGACTGGACTTTCGTTTCTGGCACGGGACACAACGGCTTTTTCACTTCTCCCGACGGAAGGGAGCTGTGGACGGCTTATCACTCGCATATAGACGTGCAAAAGGGCGGAAGCGAGAGAAAAATATGCTTCGATAAAGTTTCGTTCGGAGCGGGCGGCAGACTTTTCGTCAACGGCCCGTCGATATCGAAACAGCCCACGCCTTCGGGGTGCAGCGTGTACAAAAACG